>JAFUXM010000027.1 GCA_017470785.1 Synergistaceae bacterium | reverse complement strand
TTTCTTTGAGTTTGAGTATTTCTGCATGATGTCGTATTATGCTACGACGCAGTCAATGTCATTCTACAACGACGCAGGCCAGTATGTGGAATCCTACGACGGCGCGGCTCAAGGGACAGTGGCTGACAGCTTCAGCAGATTTTCAGAACTTCTTGACAATAATAATTTCTTCGGAAAGGGCGATACTCCGATCGACAGGAATACGGCATACCTGCCAATACTGTTAATGTTTAAATAAATTTATAAATTAATCAGGCCTCGAGTTTTTTAATAGCCCGGGCTTTTAATTAATTCAAAAATTTTATACAGATTAATTGCAGGCCGCCGCTAAATATATTTTATAGAGCTTATAAGAATTTAATTTAATTTTATAGTTTGACAAATTTATATAAAATATATTATAAATAATATAGTAGTTAGGCTACTAAATTTTTAAGACAGTACCATAAAAGAGAATTGAAATTTAAGTTCTCTGGAAGTGGTATTTTGTCTGAAAAAATTTTAAAAAAACGAGGCAGACCGAGGATGTATGACTCGGTCAGTGAGAAGATGAAAGCGTATAGAGAATCGAAGAAGCAGGGCGGAGCGGTGCGCGTCGGCTGTTATCTGCCTTTGGAGTATAAGGAGCTTTTAAGCCGGTTCTGCAAAGAAAATAATTTAACTATATGCGATGCGATATGCTATTTTCTTGACACGCAGTACGGCGGCGAAGAGAAGCAGGGCGGCACGTGATGCTTTAACTTGCTGAAAGAGTTTGAAAAAATTTAATTTGTTAATTTTATTTATATTAAGGAGATAATAAAATTGAAGAAAAAGTTTTACGCTATTATGTTGTCCGGTCTGTTAATAAGCAGTCCGGTTTTTGCTGCTGAAAAGGGAATAGTGACAAGGATTCTCGATACAGTACGCGCGACGTCCAGAGCAAACGCAAAAGCTCAAGAGCAAGAGCAAGAGAATATAATTCAAGAAGAGCCGCAAGAGCAGCAGCTTGAGCAAGACGAAACCCCTATCGTAACGACATCCAGGCAACCCGATCAAAATCAAAAATTTCCTGAGCATTTAGCCAAACGTTGGAATGAACTGTCAGATATTCTCACGGCTATTTATAATAAAAGTGAAGCAGAACCTTTAACAAGCACAAAGCTTAATAAACTTAATAATCATTTTAACGCAGTACAGAATAGGCAGGAGAGCAAAGAGCTGACTAAACTGCGCCGCAATGAGGCGAAGCTTAAAGATAAGCGTTACAACGCGCCGGAAAAAGCATTTTTCAGAAGCACGCGCGCTCAGATAGAGAACCGTTTAGCTAAAATCGAAGAGGATATTAAAATTTTAGAACAGAAAGATAATAATCTTAAACAAGAAGAAATGTTATCGATAAGCGCGGATATACAAAAAGAGTTAGCGTATCTGCAGGACATTAGGGATAACGAGATTAATTTAATGCTGGACAGGGCTATTGATATTCTTGTTGACGGACGCACAAAGAATATACGCAAAGAGGCCGCCGCAATTCAGGCCAAGAACGCAGCATTAAATAATAAAGCCGATGATTTACGAAATAAACGCATCACGGTCATAGACAAGTCTGCAAATCCATGGGTAATGACAAAACAAAAAATCGACAAGCAGCTTGAAAAATTAGAGATTGAAATCAAAGCAAATAATGATATGCTCGATCAGCTGAATTTTGATTTGCTTGAAGAGATACACGGGCTCGGCGTCGAGGCCGAAGAATCGCAGATATCTTTCCTGCTTAACTCTATAACAGGCGATGACTTTGTGCAAAATATTGCCGTATTCTCAAACGTGAAGAGCATTGTCGGACAGCTGCAGCTTTTAATGACGCAGAATAAAAATAATTTAACACTCAACCGCCGTTATCTCGGTATGTATGTTGTGCTTAACGATATTGTAATTTACGTTCAAAAAGGTCTTATACGCAATATAGATAATGATTATATGCCGCGTCTTAAAGAGCTTATAGATGAAAATGCGCTTTTACGAGCCGAGGCTGAGAAAGGCCGTATGACAAAGTATAAAAATATTGAACAGCAGAGACAGCTGCAAATTTTGCTTGCCAAGCAGGATAAGACGCTCGAGGCGGGGCAATTCTACATGAAACTGCTTGAAGCACAGCGCAAAGAGGCCGAGCATCAAATCGAAATTTTTGAAGATAACAGAGAGCTTGCCGACTTGGCTTACAACATTGAGCAGAACGCGCTTGGAATGATCGACTTAGTCAATACCGGCTTTTTACATTTCGATTCAATTAAGACGATGGCTATGCCTTCGCTCCAGATATTCGAAGATGATGCTGCAGCAAAAGAACTTGAAGTTATAAACGCAAGGCTGAAAGCTGAGCTTAAAATTTAATTTCAAGAAAGGAATTTATTAATCATGGTTGCTTTACTCGGACGCGTTATCGATTCTCTTGTATTAATAATAAATCTAGTTATGGAAGATCTTGTTTGGATTAAGGATTATTTGCAGAGCGTCACGAACAGCGAGTGCTTATTTTTCTTTGTGATTATGTTTGTATATATTTATTTATATAAATTTGTCATGAGAAATTTAAGTAGTATATCGGGATATATATTCTATGGATTTGATGCCGATTATATTGAAGAAATTCGCTTGTATGAACTAATTAAAAATCATACCGTTCAGTATTGTAGAGAATATGCTGAGGGATATATAGAAGGCTATGATAAATATAAAAAAGAGAATACTTGGCGCAAGTGGCTGCCGTGGAACTGGTTTTAAAATTTAATTTTTATTTTTAACTAGAGAATAAAGACCATGAAAGATTTAGTATTAAAAAAACGCAAGGGCTTTACCTTATTAGGAATAATAATTGTATTTGCGATTGGATTATATCTGTATTTTTACTTTGTTTTCTTAGGTGAATATGTGAGACGCCAGGAAACCGTAAACAGTCAGGAGCCCGTGTACAGTCAAGAGACTGCTAACAGCCAGGAGACCGTGAACAGTCAGGAGACCGTGAACAGTCAGAAGGCCGTGAACAGTCAAGAGACTGCTAACAGTCAAGAGACTGCTAACAGTCAGGAGACCGTGAACAGTCAGAAGGCCGTGAACAGTCAAGAGACTGCTAACAGTCAGGAGACCGTGAATAGTCAGGAAGGCGCAAACAGTCAAGAGGCTGTGAATGGACAAAGTAACTCTTTGATTGAAAATATTCCGCAAGTAGTTCATGGACAAGTTATGAAAAATGTTGCCGGGCTATTAGGTGTTTCTTTTATATTCTTGCCGTCGCAAGTACAGGAGCAATTTTCCAGCAGCCCGCGCAGAGTATTATCGTTCGTGTGTATATTATCTATATTTGTCGCTTTGTCTTATGCAATAAAATTTTTTTTAAAGATGACTGGGATATCAGACATACATTTTAAAAATGCATGGGAAAAAGGCAGATACGATGGGTATCGTGATGCCGCAAGTGAAAAGACATATTTATATAATAACTGTCAAAATATAGGCCGCTGCTATAACGATTTAAGAGATAATCCGCCTGGATTGTTCGGGCGTATTTTTAAAATTTTAATTTTTATAGCTTTAATAATCTATTTAATGCTTGTCCTTACGCCCCAAGCATAAACTATAGCTAATAAATCAACAGGCCTCGGGATTTTAAATTAAAATTTCCGAGGCCTTAATTTTTAATTTTAAAATTTTTTAAAATAAGCCCAAGCTCTTAAATATAAACGTGAAGATAAATATAGTTAAGATAGAGATTATAGTTGTAGTGCAGACTATCTGAGCAGCTAAAGGCCCGTCCGCGTCCATTGCAACCGCCATTGGATACGACGCTACGGCAGCGGGCCCAGCAAAGCAGACCATTATAACCGCTAAGATCTGCCCTCTGAAGCCGCTTAAGACTGCAACCGGCAAAAATATCAACGGGATTATAAGCATTCTGAGCATAACTGCAAATATCAACGGGAATGAATTTGACTTAGCAGAATTTAAATCAAGGCCGATGCCCAGCGATATAAAGCTTACAGTCGTAGTGACGCCGGCGACTTCTTTAATTACATCCCATAAGATGCCTGTAATTCTAAACGGCAGCAGCATACACGCGAAGCCTAAGATCGCGCTGATTATCATAGGATTTTTAAGCACTGCCTTAAATAATTTTGCTATATTAGCTTTGCCTGCTCTTGGAATTTCGAGTATCACAGCCGCTAAAATATTTATCATCGGAACTATAAATGCGCCTAAGACTGCGACTGTGCCGACATTGCCCTTGCCGTACAGCGCTTCGCCGACCGCTATGCCGTATAATAAAAAATTTGGCCGTACCATAGCTTGGCCTATAACAGCAGCCTTCTTAGGGTCTTTTATAATTTTGGGAATTAAAAATACTGCCAGCAAAAATAAAATTGCCATTCCGCCCGCGATAAAAATTATGGGCTTTATATATTCGCCGAAATTTAAATTTAACTGGTAAATATTTTTGAATAATAACGTCGGCATGAATATAGTAAATATAACTTTGTCGTAGCTCTTGGCCGCCGGGCGGTCTATAATATTTTTAGCTCGGATGGCCGCGCCTAAACACATTAATAATGCCATCGGCAATACGACATGAACTGCTGCAATGAAACTTGCCATTCTTTACAATCACCCCGCAAAAATTTTTATTAATTTAAAAAGTTTTACAGCAATACACGCGCCATAAAATATCTTCACTCAGCCACGGGCTGCCGCCGCGCGGTCTATAATATTTTTAGCTCGGGTGGCCGCGCCTAAACACATTAATAATGCCATCGGCAGCACGACATGAACAGCCGCAATGAAACTTGCCATTCTTTACAATCACCTCACAAAAATTTTTATATTTTAAAAAGTTTTACAGCAATAGACGCGCCATAAAATATCTTCATTCAGCCACGGGCTGCCGCCAGCCGCGATATGCGCCTCGATGAGTTCGCATGTATTATGATTTAATATCGGAGCGGCTAAGTGCGTCACGCCTAAATTTCTAAAGATTTCAGGCAAGGCCGGAATGCCCGGGCCCTGAAGAAAGCAGCCTTTTTTATTTAGCAGCTCGTTTTGATTTGATAATAAGCGACGGTCGCGTATAGCTTCAGGCGTGAGCCACACCCACTCGGCCTCACGGACTCCGCGCGGAAACTCGTCAATATTAAAGCAGTCTTGACGGCCTGCAAATCTATCGTCAAATATTGCAACCCGCCATCCCCATTCCCGCATGAACGGTATTAGCTCACGGTCATAGCCTAACACTGCGACTTTATCGCCGCGCGCTAACGGCATAATTAAATCAAGCCGCGAATTGTTATCTTTAAACGGCAGCAAGGCCGACACTGCTGCGCTGGCCGCCGCAAATTCCTGCGGGAACGGCGAGACGTACAGCGCAGCAAGTTCTTTTAATGAACTTTTAATTAACGCTTGAGTGTGAACAGGCCTTGCGGTGTGCGCCTCTTTGAGCGAATCAGGCACAAAGCCCACGCCGAATTTATTATTATTTGTTAAGACAAAGCTCGCGTGCCAGCCTAAAATTAATCTCGTTACAGCGCAGTCCTCAAGCTCTGCTATGCGAGCGTCAAGCTCTTCGAAAAAATTTCGCAATTTAATTTAAATATTACTTTACTCTACCGTGACGCTCTTAGCTAAGTTTCTGGGCTTGTCAACGTCGAGACCTTTAGCTGCTGCTAAGTAATAGCCTAATAATTGCAATGGGATGACTGCAAGGCTTGCTGCAAAGTGTTCGTCAGTCTCGGGAATATAAAATATAAAGTCAGCGTCGCGCTCGAGTGCAGCGTTGCCCTGCGTTGTGATGCCTAAGATATATGCGCCGCGGCTCTTCACTTCAAGCATATTGCTCACTGTCTTTTTATACAACACGCTCTGAGTTAATATGCCTATAACCGGCATGTGATTTTCAACTAAGCTTATAGGGCCGTGCTTCATCTCACCGGCGGCTATTGCCTCAGAGTGCAGATAGCTAATTTCTTTCATCTTTAAGCTGCCTTCCATTGCCAGTGCATAGTCTATATTTCGCCCTAAGAAAAACGCGTCGTTTGCATTAATAAATTTCTTTGCTATCTCGCGTATGTTTTCTTTCTGGTCAAGTATCTCATCTATCTTGGCCGGTATCTCTTCAAGCTCGTTAAATAATTTATTATAGTAATCTTGATTAATCACTTGCCTTACTAACGCAAATCTTAAAGCTAATACATAACAGGCTATGAGCTGGGCGCTGTACGCTTTAGTTGTTGCTACGGCGATCTCAGGGCCTGCAAGAGTATAGAACACGCTCTCGGCCTCACGGGCTATCGTGCTGCCTACGACATTTACGATTGCTAAAGTCTTTAAGCCGTGTTCTTTCGCGCGGCGCATTGCTGCTAAAGTGTCTGCCGTCTCGCCAGATTGGCTTATCACGATTGCCAGCGCATTTTTATCAAGCGGCATTGACCTGTATCTAAACTCTGATGCAAGCTCCATTCTAACCGGAATTTTAGCTAAATCTTCTATCACATACTGGCCGACATAACCGGCATGATAGGCTGACCCGCAGGCTATTATATATATCTGCGATATATTTTTAATCTCGCTGTCGCGAATGCCGATGTCCTGATTGTGCAGCGTGTCGCGCACTGCCTTGCCCTGCTCATGAATTTCTTTTAACATAAAATGCTCGAAACCGCCTTTCTCGACTGCCTGAGCGTCCCATGTGATCTCACTTAAAGTTTTATTTACCTGCTCGCCGTTTTTATTATAAAAAATTATCGAGCCGTCAGCATCGATCTTTGCGATTTCAAAATTGTCGAAGTAATAGACATGTTTAGTGTGCTGCAAGATAGCCGAAGCGTCGGACGTTAAAAATGCTTCGCCGTCGCCTTGGCCTGCGATTAACGGATTGTCCTTACGCACGCCCCATACTTCACCAGGCCGGTCATTAAACATTATGACAAAGCAATACGATCCGCGTATAACTTGCATGGCTTTAGTTATTGCAATTAACGCATCGTGATTATTTGCTTTATAATAAAAGTCAATTAATTTCACGGCAGCCTCGGTGTCGGTCTGCGAGTAAAAGCTATAGCCTTTCTCACTTAATTTATCTTTTATTTCACGATAATTTTCGACGATGCCGTTATGAATTGCAACGACTGTCTTATCGTCGCTCCATAACGGGTGAGCGTTAGTGTCCGACGGTTCGCCGTGAGTTGCCCATCGAGTATGGCCGATGCCGCAAGTGCCTTTTAATAAATCGCCTTGCTCTGTCATGTCGGCTAAAATTTTTAACCGGCCTCGGGATTTTTTAATATTAATATTCCCGCCGTCATAGACTGCAATGCCTGCCGAGTCGTAGCCTCTGTACTCAAGCTTGGCCAGCCCGTCGAGCAAAATCGGCGCCGCCTGTTTATTGCCTGTATAACCTAAAATTCCGCACATGTTTTTAAATCCGCCTTTCAAATTTTAAAAATATAATTAAAAAATTTTTAAAAATAAATTAATTCGCGTTGACTATGCTTAACCATAAATATAAAATAAATTAAATTTAATTTAATTTAAATTATTATAGATTATATTAAAAGAGGCTGAAGGAATGTCAAACATCACTTGTGAGATTGAGAAATATATTTATGATTTGCTGAGTGAGGCCGAAGAGGAAAATATATTATTAAGGCGTAAAGATTTAGCGGAGATATTTGGATGCGTGCCGAGCCAGATTAATTACGTTCTGCGCAGCAGGTTTTCGCCGGAGCATGGATTTTTAATTGAGAGCAGGCGCGGCGGGCAAGGCTATATAAAAATTCTGCGCATCACTTGCAAGACGCCGCAGGACATGAGGTCGCATATCGAGGACATGGTCGGCGGCAGCATAGATTATATGCAGGCACGAAGATTGCTTGAGAAGCTGCAAGGGCGAAAGTTGATTACGCAGCAGGAGCGTTTATTAATCGAAGTCGCGTTAAAGAACACGGATGATATAAACGAGCTGTCGTATCAAAGGCGGTGCGTTTTGATGGCGAAATTATTAAAGAATTTATTGCAGAATATTATATTAGAAGAAGAAGATTTATAAAAAATTTAAAAATAATTTAAGGAGAAATATAAATATATGTACCAGTTTTTCACTGAGCGGGGCAAGAGAGTTATACAGCTTGCTCATCACGAGGCACTTTCACTCGGACATTCTATGGTCGAACCGGAGCATTTATTATTAGGCATAATACGAGAGGGCGGCGGCGTTGCCTGTCAAGCCTTAAGCGAGCTTGGAGTAAATCTTGATGAGTTAGCTAAACGCATTAAAGAGATAATGGGCAAGTCCGAGCCTGCGCCGCGGGCTGTTGACCTGCCGTTAAGTCCCAGAATGCGCAAGGCTCTTGAGCTGTCGATGAACGAAGCTAAAAAAATGGGCGTTAATTACGTTGACACTGAGCATATACTGCTCGGGATTTTGGCCGACGGCACGAGCATGATTATTCAGCAATTTTTAACTATGGGCTTGACGTTCGAGGCCGTGTTAAATCAAGTCAAGTCGATTGTAGAAGACGGCAGGGCAAAAAATAATAGTAATTTAAATTTAAATAAAAATAATAATAAGAAGCGCGGGAAGATTAAGACGCCGACGCTTGACCAGTTAGCTGAGGACTTGACGCAGAAGGCCAGAGACGGTGAGCTTGACCCGGTGATTGGCCGCGATAAAGAAATTAGACGCGTGATGCAGGTGTTATGCCGGCGGACTAAGTGCAATCCGGTCTTAGTCGGAGACCCGGGCGTGGGCAAGACTGCCGTGGTCGAGGGACTGGCGCAGCTTATTGCGTCGGGTGAAGTGCCTGAGCCGTTGAAGGATAGGCGCATTGTGCAGCTTAACATGGGAAATTTAGTCGCTGGGACTAAGTACCGGGGCGAATTTGAAGAGCGCTTAAAGAAGATAGTTAAAGAGCTGACTGACAGCGGCGATATTATTTTATTTGTTGACGAAGTGCATACTATGATCGGCGCAGGCAGCGCTGAGGGCACGACTGATGCCGCAAATATTTTAAAGCCGAGCTTATCGCGCGGCGTGTTCCAGCTCATAGGCGCGACTACGCAGGAAGAATATAGAAAATATGTTGAGAAAGATGCTGCGCTTGAGCGGCGTTTTCAGCCGGTGAAGATCGAAGAGCCGAGCGTCGATGACGTGATATTAATTTTAAAGGGCCTTAAAGACCGTTATGAATCGCATCATGAAGTTGTCATAACAGAAGATGCGATTAACGCGGCTGCTAAACTTTCAGCCAGATATATTCAGGATAGATTTTTGCCTGACAAGGGCATTGACTTAATCGATGAGGCCGGCGCTCGTACGCGTTTATTAAGCTTAGACCCGCCGGATTATATTCGCGAGCTTGAAGTTAAATTAAAAGACATAAGGCGTGACAAAGATGATGCTGTATTGTCGCAGCAGTTTGAACGCGCAGCTGAATTAAGGGACATAGAGCGCAATTTGTCGGCTGAAGTTGATTTGAAATTAAAAGAATGGCGTGAGAATAAGAGCGCTGAAAAGGGCAAAGTCACGAGTGAAGAAATTGCGTCGGTAGTGTCTGAGCTTACTGGCGTGCCGTTAAATCACTTGACTGAAGCTGAGACTACGAGATTATTAAAAATGGAAGAGGAAATCTCGAGTAAGTTGATTGGGCAGGATGAGGCTGTAAGCGCTGTTGCAAGGGCGATAAGACGGGCGCGGACTGGCCTTAAAGATCCCAGAAAGCCAATCGGCAGCTTTTTATTCATGGGCCCGACCGGCGTCGGCAAGACTGAACTTGCGAGATGCTTAGCAAAATTTTTATTCGGCAGCGAAGAGGCCATGATTAGAATTGACATGAGCGAGTTCATGGAGAAGCACGAGGCATCGAAACTTTTAGGCGCACCGCCCGGCTATGTCGGCCATGAGAGCGGCGGCAAATTGACTGAGATGGTCAGACGCAGGCCGTACTCTGTAGTATTATTTGACGAGATCGAGAAGGCGCATCCCGATATATTTAATGTTTTATTGCAGATATTAGATGACGGCAGATTAACTGACGGTCAAGGCCGCAAAGTTAATTTTAGTAATACTGTAATAATCATGACGAGCAATGTAGGAGCTAAGGAGGCGCAGCAGGGAAATTCGCTGGGCTTTGGCATGAGTGCGCAGGAGCAGAGCAGCCGCGATTGGGAACGCAGCAAGGCTATTATATTAGAAGAAGCTAATAAAGCCTTCAGGCCGGAATTTTTGAACAGGATAGACGAAATGGCCGTATTTCATCCGTTGACGCGCGAGAATTTATTAAAGATAATCGATAACATGCTGGCCGAAGTTTCGGATAGGATAAAGTCTCAGGGCTTTAATATTGACGTGAGCGATGACGCTAAAGAGAAGATTTTAGAGAAAGGCTATAAGCCCAAGTACGGAGCGAGGCCGCTGCGCCGCGCCATTCAGTCAATGATAGAAGATCGGCTTGCGGACTTTATGCTGTCAGGCAAATTTAAAAATGATTTGGATGACGGCAAGATTATTGATATAGGCGTTAATGTAAATGTAGATAATAATGAACTTGAACTGGAGGCCGTCAATGAGCGTTAATAATGTTAATAATGTTAATAATAATGCGCTGCTGGGCGTTGAGCTTGAGATATTAAAGTATCCCAATCCGGAATTAAAAAAAAATTTCTGAGCCGGTGACTGAGTTTAATGATGAATTAAAAGAATTTATCGAGAAGATGTATAGGACCATGAG
>JAFUXM010000026.1 GCA_017470785.1 Synergistaceae bacterium | reverse complement strand
GTGAAAAGATAGAGAAACGTTACTTTAACGGTGCAGCGCTGACGACCGATCCAAATATCTTCTGCGTCATCGGCTGCCCGGCCGAGTGGAACGACCCGCAGAAAAGAAAAGTTGAGGATATTGCACGGCAGGCGGGATTTCCAAATGTGACGCACTGCGAAGAGCCGCTGGGCGTCATCTACTATTATCATTTCCGGGGCGACCTCGATTTGAGCGAGGACAGGAACGTTTTAGTTTATGATTTCGGCGGCGGCACAACAGACGTTGCCATTGAGAAAGTCCGCACAGCCAACGGCGGAGCTGTAGGCGTTGACGTTCTGGCGGCCAACGGAATTGCTAATCTTGGCGGCATGGTCTTTGACCGCGCACTTGCTGATTTCTTTATTAATAAACTCGGCCTTGATCCGCAAACTTTGCCCTTGCGCGACCGTCAGCAGATCGAACGGTATTCAAGAATACTCAAAGAAGATTTATCGCGGCGGGTTGAGGAAGGTCATAACTCGGCGGAAGTTTCTATTCCCATGCTTCGGGCGACAAAAAGCGGCTGCACGCTCTCAATCACGCGTGATGAATTTAACTCAGTCTGCGCGGAATTTATCGAGCAGTTCGACGAGCCGATTTATGAAGCTCTTAACTTTTCAACGCTGATGCAGGATAAGATAGACCGCGTGATACTGGCCGGCGGGTCATCAGCATTGCCGTATGTTCGAGATAAAATAGCGGCGATTTTTCCAAGCGGCAGCATCCTTACCAGCGCATCGCCGACTGAAGTTATCGCCAAGGGCCTTGCAGTGTATGGCCGCGTGACCGAGGCCGCAAAGAAAGCCGTGTCACCCGTGCAGCCGGAGCGTCAGGAAGAGAAGCCGATTGCTTCTGTTCAGACCGTGCCGCTCAAAAAAGAGCAGCCCGCAGCGCGGCGTCCTGAGACGAGGCCGGAAGAGCCGCAGCGTCCAGCTTCACCCAAGCCTAAAGAGACCGGCGGCAATAAAAAGATATGGCTCACAGTAGCTGTAATTGCACTTGCAGTTGCCGGCGGGTTCGGGTATATGCAGAATAATGCGGCGCAAAAACAGACGGCGTTGCAGGCGCAGCTTGAACAGGAACGCATTGCGCGTAAAGAAGCGGAGAAAGCCCAGCGTGAAGCCGATGAGAGAGCTAAACAAGAGGAGACTGCACGCAAGGAAGCCGAGAAAGCCCAGCGTGAGGCTGATGAGAGAGCAAAGCAAGAGGAGACTGCACGTAAGGAAGCCGAGAAAGCCCAGCGTGAAGCTGATGAGAGAGCTAAACAAGAGGAGACTGCACGCAAGGAAGCCGAAAAAGCTCAGCGTGAAGCTGATCAGAGAGCAAAGCAAGAGGAGACCGCACGCAAGGAAGCCGAGAGAAAAGAGCAAGCGCGTGAGAAGGCCGAAAATGAAAGATTGGCACGGGAAAAAGCCGAACAGAGAGCGGCAAAGCTCAACTCTACCTACACAAGCGGCAAATTTCTCGGTAGATCCTTCACCGCAGAGCAGAGCGCGTCAATCCGCGCCGGGACGTTTGACGGTATGGAGTTGGGGGATTACTGGAGGATAGATGACGTGATATGGCGCATTGCGGACTTTGATTATCTCATCCGATCAGGCAAAGTTGACAAATCGAAACATCACGTTATGATTGTACCGGATTCGAGCCTGTACAGCGCCCGCATGAACAGCACCAACAGCATCAGCACTATCAGAGGCGTCGGTTACATAGCTTCCGAGATGTATCGCTCCGGCCTCAACCGCGCAAGGCAGATAATAGAGGGAGCGTTCGGCAAAGGGCATATCCTGCCGGACTACGGCATCGAGCTGATGACGAAAGCGATGGTCTTCGGAAAAGGAGACATAGCGTTCAGCCTGTTCCAGCTTAGATCGGATTACCGAACGGCTAATAAGTCTGGTGAATACTACTGGCTTCAGGATGCATCTTCCTACTCCCGTTTTTCTGTTGTTGGCGATTATAGCAATTGGACGTCCCACTCCGACTTGCCAGCTGCTTATGATAGTGGTGGTGTGCGGCCGGCTTTCGCGATTTATTAGATGAGCAGGCCGTGAGAGCTTGAGTCAAAAAGCTTGAGGATTTAAGACACAGGGCGGAAGCCGTGCAAAGTCAGAAAACTGAAATGGCTTATGGAGGCGGAGGATTATAATATGAAAATGGATAAAAAATTGCTTTTAGCGCAGAAGGAACAGGAGCAGATGCTTCCGGCGTTCGACGATGTGCTGCTGTTCTCGCTGGAACGGCGCTATCTTGAAATGGCCAACGTCGAGCGGCTGGACATGACGACAAATCCCGTGTATAGCGCGTGGGATTATCGGGCGCACCTGCGGATGATGAAGGTCGAGGAAGTCAGCTATGAGGGTAAGCCGAATGCGGGCCTGCACCTGCTGAATATGCAGAACGTGCTGGCCGCTATGAAGGACGACTCTCAGAACGTTATATCCGTCATACGCAGCACGAAGGAGAAGACGTCGCTTTACTACGGTCTGTCGAAGCGGGTTAATATCGAGTCGGATGTCAGCACCCACGAATACGCCGACATCCTGAGCCAGACCCTGCACGGAAATTTCCTGGGTATGAAGATGCACCCCATGAACTCGGATGAGATTTTCGATGAGGTCATCATGCCCCTTACGGAATGTACGGACATTCGCGCCTTTCCCGGCATCCCGTCATTGAGGCTCAAAGACCCTGAAGGGCCGTATGTGCAGGGCATAGACCGCTTCATTGAGGGAATGCGCGGCGAGGACTACTGCCTCGTGACGATTGCCGAGCCGATCCCGCTGCCCGTCGTCGATGCGATTATCAAGAACTTGTTTGATCTCAGCAGCACGATACACTCTCAGGTCAAGGCGACGGTGCAGAAGATGAAGGGATCGTCGGACACGGTGAACGTCGGCTTATTCGGCATGATGGGCAACACTAATGCTGCAACGACTGGGATAGCCGACACGCTGGGAGCCAGTGCGTCCAGCACGGAAGGCGGCGCATCGGCCATAGCGGACGCTATTGCAAAGACAAAGGGCGGCGGCTCATCGATTGCAGACACGATCTCCCAGACTACCGGCGGCGGATCATCGATTGCGGACACTTTCTCCCAAACGCAGGGCGGCGCTTCGTCAATAGCAGACACTTTCTCACAGACGCAGGGCGGCGCATCATCAATAGCCGACACAGTTTCACAGACAAGGGGTGGCGCTTCGACGGTGACTGACGGCACGTCGAGCACGCGCGGCGGTGCACATACAACGGGAAGCGGTTCAAGCGTAGGCGGCGGCGTTGGCTTATTGGGTATTGGCGTGGGCGGAGGAAAAAACTGGTCTTCGTCCGATTCAAGCAATTGGTCGAGCGGTACTTCTCACTCCCGTTCCGCGTCGGAAAGTTGGGGTAACACAACGGGGCAGACGCAGTCAACGTCTCAAAGCTGGGGCAACACGACAGGGCAGACGCAGTCAACGTCTCAGAGCTGGGGCAACACGACGGGGCAGACGCAGTCAACATCTCAGAGCTGGGGCAACACGATAGGGCAAACGCGGTCAACGCTGCAAAACTGGGCTGACACGGCCTCACATACTCTGTCAACAACGCGGAGTTGGGCTGACACCGCCACGCGGATGGGATCGTTTACCCGCAACGTTGCGAACACCATGGGCCGTATGGCCGGATTTGGCGGCCAGGGCGGCTACGCGCACGGCTGGAACCGCAGTCAGGCTGTGACGCAGGAAGTCTTGAATAAAACTGCGGAATACTGCGAGCAGCTCTGCGACGCCTATATAAAGCGGCTTCAAGCTGGGAAAAATTTGGGACTTTGGAACGTCGGCGTGTATCTGCTCACGAGTAACCGCTACACCCAGCTTCGGGCAAAGGGACTGTTACGCGCGGCGTTCTCCGGCGACGAGACCTATTGGGAACCGATGCGCTCGCTTCGTCTCAACCATGAGGCCATAGCGAAATACATCATGAACTTCAATAATCCAAAATATGACCTGTTCCTTTACGGTGAGCAGAAGCAGGACGTTCAGGATACGGTCACAACTATACAAAAGATAAAGGAGTACGCCATGAAGATCGGCGCGCCGCTGGCAAAAATTTTCAGCCGCCTGTCCAAAGATGACGATGAAGCGGCGAAGATGCTGGAGGAGATACGGCGCTGCCCCGGCGACTATTCCCGCGAGGACATCGAGAAGGCATGGCAGACGGTCACGCGGGCAGAGCTTGGCCACCCATTCGGCGAGATCATGGGCGGTGTCAGCACTCCGTTGAACACCGAGGAGCTTTCGATCATAATGAACGTCCCGCGTCAGGAAGTGCAGGGCATCACCATACGCGAGGCCGCGCCATTCGGCGTGAACTATGTCCCGTCTGCCGATGAAAATAACGTCAGGCTTGGGCTCGTCGTTCATAAACGTATGCCTATGGATGATATACCCTACGTTATCCCGCAGGCGCTGTTCCAGAAGCACGCCTTTGTCTGCGGCGTGACCGGCTCCGGCAAGACCAATACTTGCATGACGCTGTTGAAAAATCTCAATCTGCCGTTTCTTGTTGTAGAGCCCGCGAAGACGGAGTACCGCCAGATGCTGAACTTCATGCCGGACTTGCAAATCTTCACGCTGGGCAGCGAGACGGAATCGCCTTTCCGCATCAATCCGTTTGAGTTTAACCGCAAGGGCAAGCTCTTGACGCATATTGACTCTATCAAGGCAGTGTTTAACGCGGCGTTCCCAATGTATGCATCCATGCCCTATATTTTGGAAGAGGCAATTATCGAGATATACAGAGACAAGGGCTGGGATCTGGCAACAACGACGAACCGCTATCTTGACGACTTGAACAGCGATGATTTTTATGACTACATCCCCACGCTTCAGGACTTGTACGATAAGATAGAGCCGATTGTTAAACGCAAGTCTTACGCTCAAGAGCAGACGATGAACATTCAAGCCGCGTTAATGGCGAGATTATCCAGCCTGCTCACTGGCAGCAAGGGCTTGATGTTCAACACGCGCCGTTCAACACCGCTGGCCGTGCTGCTGGAACACCCCGTTATCCTTGAACTAAAGAATATCGGCGACGATGACGAGAAGTGCTTCATCATGGGACTGATTTTATCGTCCATTTATCAATATCGTGAGAATAACGGCAGTATCGGAAGCGGTTTAAAGCATGTCCTGTTGATTGAGGAAGCTCACCGTTTGCTTAGACACACGCCTGAGTTCGTATCGCCGGAGATCGGCAACAGCCGCGGCAAGGCCGTCGAGACGTTTACAAATGTTATTTCAGAAATTCGTGAGTACGGGCAGGGCGTCATAATCGTAGATCAGATACCGTCGAAGCTGACGCCGGATGTAGTGAAGAACACGAACATCAAGATAGTTCACAGGACGCTGGCGCAGGACGACCGCGATTATGTCGGCAGCACCATGAACCTGAGCGAGGCGCAGGAACGGGAGCTTTGCCTGTTGGAAGTGGGCAGGGCAGTTGTGCATCGTGAGGGCATGGACAAGGCGTTTCTGGTTCAGATGGACAGACAGAAAGGCGAGCTAAAATTTATCACGGACGAGGAAGTCAAAGCTCATATGGCGGACTTCACAAAGAATACAAAAGCAGCCAGCCGTATTTACGGGCTTGATAAGCGTGAAGGGCTTGCAGAAGCATTTGATAAAGAGGACTTCCGGCGGCAGTCGCCGAATTTGCTGGCCTGTGCTGTGTCGTTACTTCTTGGAGTTATGGCGCGGGAATGCGATGTTACAGAAAAATCACATGAGATTTTTGCAAATGTGCTTCAGCACGACCTTGGCATTTCCGATGACTTGCGCTGCGGCTGCCACGCGCTGTACAACATCAATGCCCTATTTGCAAAACTTCAAGATAAATACGGCGGCAATTACCGCGAGTGCCTTCGGGCGCAGAGACTTCTCATCGATGCATGGTTCGGAGAGGCAGTCGATATTGAGAGCTTGAGCAAGGCTTGCGCTGCTTTTACGAATGTCGAGGACGGCGCGGAGCCGTGGCGCGGCATTCTGAGATGGTATGTAGGCGTTGACGAGTTCAGGCATTCCAACGTGAACGCGGTCGTGCGGCTGGCCTTTGTTGAGCCTGTCGATTACTCGGCAATTGACGGTCTCATGCGGGATGTGCTGTATAAAGTCATGTGCGGAATATCTTTGCCGCAGGACGCCGAAAGCTCGTTGCTTACAATACTTTTAGATGAGATACTGGCAAGGGCGGCAGGGTACTATATGAAGTCCGTCTCAAGGGCTTACGCAGAATTTTTGGAAAGAAAGCAGGAGGTACGCTAATGAGTTTAGGAGCGTTTGTGTCGGCGGCGTCTGAGTTCGGGAAAGCCGTCGCCGATGTTGGGAAATCGGCATTGGAAGGCGTGAAGGAGATAAATCAGGTATCTGCTGTCCGGCAGGAGTTTCCCAGTATGTTTGAGCGTCCGGATAGCGCGGGCGCGAAGCCGTCCGGTCTTGAAGGAGCAAAAGAGAAATCGAAACTTGAAACTCCATCGGCTTCCCGCGCCGAGAAAATAGACCTGCCTGAGAAGCTGGATGATGCCAAATTACAGACGAACGCGGAGAATTTGAAATATCCAAAAACGGAGATTATTGATGGGAAGAAGCATTATTACGATGATAACGGAAGTTTGTATCGTGTAGATAACGAACTTCGCCCAAATAATAATTACGAGATAAACGGCTATAAATATGAAACAGATGAAAAGGGCCGTATTACCTCTGTCGAGGGGAAACTTCACCTCAAAGACAGAGAAGGACGTCTTCCCATCAGAGACTCCATTGAGGATATTGGAAAGGGCGATCAGAGGGATGGCGACGACAGGGGGCATTTGATTGGAGACCAATTTGACGGCTCTAACGGGCTGGAAAACATGGTTCCACAGGATGCGGAAGTCAACAGGAATGATTTTAGGAATTTTGAGAACCAGTTGGCGGAGGAAGTAAAGAGCGGTAAAAGCGTGTCAATAAAGATAGAACCCATTTATGAGGGAGATTCCCATAGGCCGAGCGATATTGTAGTAACGTATAATATCAATGGTAAAGAGGACGTCAGGATTTTCCCCAATAGCAAGGAGGATGTATGATGGACAACGGAATGTTCCAGAAAGTATATGATGTGTTAGCTGGCCTTTTACCTGTGAAATGGACGAAGGTAATCTTTAGGGCGGACTATACAGAGGGCAGTTATGGCATGAAGTATTACGTTGCTGGGGATGACGGAAAGTTTATTGACTGCTATTCTTTGCCAGGAGTTTCACGTCCGCAGATTATACAGGCTTTTAAGGAAATAAATAAATTTTTGTCTCCAAGCAGGTTAGATCTTTCTGAAAAGGATAGATGGTCAGTTTTAACTATGACGATAAACTTGGACGGATCGTTCAAGACGGATTTTGATTATTCTGACATTAGCGAATCGTCCATAGCGTATATGGAAGAGTGGGAAAATAAGTATTTGCAATAGGTAATGCCTATCTTTCCCATTTGAATTTGATTGACTAGATTAAAAAGACGCCTGTTTAATAGGGCGTCTTTTCTTTTCTTCATACAAACCCTCGCGCTGGAAAAATTTAAAGAGTTTGTAATCATTTATAAATTTATTTTTAAAGCGCCGCGTCATAAAATTTTCACGCAAAAATTTTTTGATATATAATAAAAGTATTATAAATAAAACAAAGGCAGTGAAATTTTTAATTTAAATCATGAACAGCAAGATAAAAATTTTTGCGAAATTTTTAAATTTATTAACTTTAATTTCAGGTGTGACGCTGGCGCTTACGCCGTTTATTTTATTTCCGGTCTGCGATGCGCTAAGGCCAGACGGCACTCACATGCTTTGTTTCAACAGCGCTGTATTAATTAGTATAATCGGCGCATTGATTGCTTTATTAGCATTAATAAAAATAAAATTTAAAAATATTTTAATTGCGTTGCTTGCGTTAAGCGGCTGGGTCTTGCCGATTAAAAATATTTTTATATTCGGCCTGTGCGCTGACTTAGAGCATGACTGTCAGGCCGTCATGATGCCAAAGGCCGGAATGCTTATCGCATTAATAATTATTATCAGCTTCATAAATTTAATTTTAAATTTCTTAAGCGCAGATAATTAATAATTAAGAGAGGCGCTGAAACATGCTGAATAAAAATTTAAATTTAAATTTGGCTTTAAAAAATATTAAAAAGCGGCCATTGCGAAATTTCTGCATTATATTAAGCATATTAATCTTAGCATTTTTATTATTTGCCGGCAGTGTTTTATTTATGGGACTGTCCGACGGAGCGGCGAGCATTGCTAATAGACTTGGAGCTGACATAATGCTTGTGCCGTCAGGTTACGACCCGCATACCGGCAGCGTGTTATTAAGCGGCAAGCCCTCAAGTTTTTATTTGCCGGCTGATGCACTCGATAGATTAAAAAAAATTAATTTAAATCCTGATATAGATATAGGCATAGCTGCGATGTCGCCGCAGACTTTCCTTGCGACGATCAACGCGTCCTGCTGCTCGTATCCGGTGCAGCTAATCGGCATTGATTACACAAGCGATTTTATAGTCAAGCCGTGGCTCGAGAGCGCGATACACCGTGAGCTCAACGACGGCGAGATTATAGTCGGCTATCATGTTGCAGGCCAGCCCGGCGAGACTTTAAAATTCTGGAGCAAAGATTTATT
The DNA here is from genome assembly GCA_017470785.1 of Synergistaceae bacterium. Taxonomy (GTDB): domain Bacteria; phylum Synergistota; class Synergistia; order Synergistales; family Aminobacteriaceae; genus JAFUXM01. Next base: position 7,698 of record JAFUXM010000026.1, on the reverse strand, counting down.
AATTGCAGGCCGCTTAGATCAAACCGGAATGGGCTTTGACGCGGCTGTGTTCATGAATAAAAATACTATAAATATGCTTGCACTCGAGGCTGAAAGAATTTTAGGCCGCAAATTATCTAATGACGGCAGCAAAATATCTGTTATTATGCTCAAGCTCAAGCCCGGCTATGACTCAGTCGCAGCGTCGATAGAGCTTAACAGACAGCTTAATGATCACGGCATATATGCGCTGTTCAGCAAGAAATTTGTAAATAACATAGGCAACAGCTTAGCGTTTATAGCAAGCATAATTAAAATAATTTTATTTATAGTATGGGGCTTTGCAGTGATAATTACGGCGTTGTTATTCACGCTGCCGCTGGCTGAGCGCAAAGGCGAGATGGCAATATTAAGGGTGTTAGGCGCGAGCCGGAATAAATTAACGGGTTTAATTTTGAGTGAGGCATTATTAACGAGCCTGTACGGAGCAATTTTAGGCGCGGTGCTTGCAGCTGCAGCAGTCTATGCACTCAGCCCGTTAGTGATAGAAAAATTAAAGATGCCGTTCCTGCTGCCGGATATTTATAATTTAATTTTATTATTTATAGGCGCTGTGTTAATTACTGTTTTAACCGGAGTGACTGCATCAGGCTATGCTGCGTTTAAAGCCGGACGCAGTGACATTTACGAGGCTGCGAGAGCAAATTAAAATGAGTTTATTAAAATTAGATAATATAAGCAAAGAGTACGAGCGCGGCGGCAAAAAATTTTTTGCTGTGAATAATGCAAGCTTGGAGATTAATCAAGGCGACTATGTGAATATTACAGGCAGGTCCGGCAGCGGCAAGTCGACGCTGTTAAATATCGCAGCCGGAATGTTAAGTCCCAGCGCGGGCAGCGTTGAACTTGACGGCGAGTTATTAACAGGCAAAAGCGACAAAGAATTATCGCTCATGCGCAATAATAAAATCGGCTTCATACCGCAGGGATTTTCAGCCTTGAATTATTTAACCGTAACTGAGAATATATTATTGCCGTTTTATTTATATAAAAATAAAGATAAAAATTTTGAAGATGCTGAGGGCTGGGCAAGAATTTTGCTTGAGCGTTTTAATATAGATAAACTTGCTGAGGCATACCCGAATGAATTATCCGGCGGCGAATTAAGGCGTGTTGTGATCGCGAGGGCGTTAATCAACCGGCCTAAAATTATCATAGCCGACGAGCCGACCGCCGACTTGGACTTAGAGAATATTAATAATATCATGCAGATATTTAAAAATCTTAACGAACAGGACGGCGTAACTTTATTAATAGTCTCTCACGATCAAGAGGCGTTAAGCTGCGGCAAGAGATTATTTATAATGAGCGACGGGATTTTAAATTTAAAAAATTAAAATATTAAATCAGGGCTCGCGAGCAGGAAATAAATAGTTATTAAAGCAAAGAATGCAAAGCGCATTAAATTATGCAGCCGCTGTTCTCGCCGCTGTTTGTCTTTCTTTTCTCTCAGCCTTGACTTAAGTCTATTATCTAATTTCACTTTATTATCTCCGCAAAAATATTTAGCAATTCGTTTAAATTATTAGAGCAACCGGCGCGCTGTCTCAGTGCTGCAGCGCCGGCCATGCCTTTTAATAAACCTGCGGCCATGCGCTTAATTAAAACTACAGCTTGCCGTTCGCCGATCTCAAGCTCGGCTGCCTTGCCTAACTCGTAAATACTTTTAACTTGCTGCTCGGATGTAACGCCGTTAAATTTATTATAGCCTAAAATATCTAATCCTTCACACACGAGCCACGGATTTGCAATCGCGCCCCGCGCAATCATCACGTTCACGCAGCCGTAATTTATATATTCTAATATATCATGTTTAGTTTTAACATCGCCGCTTGCGCCGATAAGCCCGGGAAATTTTTCAGCTGCAATTCTAACAAAATTTCTGTCGGCAGTGCCTTCGTAACGCTGCGCGGCTGTGCGCCCGTGCAGGCAAATATTATCAGCTCCGGCACTTGCTATAAGCTCTATGAATTTTAACGTCTCGTCAAGACTTTCAAGCCGTCTTATCTTCACCCAGACCGGCAGCCCGAATTTTTTTAACTCACGCGTCATGTTAAATGCCGTATCAGGATTTTTTAATAACGCTGAACCCGAGCCGTTACGCGTGATTTTAGGCATTGGACAGGCCATGTTAATTCCAAAGCCCGCGAAATTATTATTATGCTTTAACGCGGCCTCAGCGCCTGCGCATAATATTTTATCTTCAGGCGCAAATAACTGCACTATAACCGGCTGCTCCATGCTTGACGTCTCGAGCATGTCTAATGTCTTTAAGTTATTGCGGTAAAGCCCTGCGCAGCTGATCATCTCAGTATGCACAGCAGCAACTCCGAGCCTGACAAAAAATTCCCGCAGCGGCCTGAGCGTCACTCCGGCCATCGGCGCAAGACAAACTGGATTTTTTAATTTAAAATTATTTACATTCATAATTTTAATATTTACTCTTTAAATTTAAAATTCTCATGACGCTCTCGTCAAGTCTCTGCTCGGAAATTCTTCCGGCTTGAACAGCATTTAAAATTGCGTTAAAAGCGCTTATATAATCATGAGGCTTTAATATAATATCATTACCGGCCTCGAACGCAAGCAGCGCAGCTTCAGCTGACGAATAGTTATCGCATATCGCTTTCATCCTGAGCGCGTCAGTGATAATCACGCCCTTATAGCCTAACTCGTCACGTAACTTTCCGGTTATGATCTCACGGGTCAGAGTAGCAGGGCGTTCACCGCTTATACTTTCAAGCGTCACGTGCGCGGTCATAATGCTGTCGGCCTTAGCGAGATTATCTATAAACGGGATCAGCTCGCATGTTAATAACTCGTCCCACGTCTTATAGACTGCCGCATAGCCCGAGTGCGTATCGTCTTTAGTGTCGCCGTGCCCGGGAAAATGTTTCAGGCAGCCGGCTATGTCCTGAGCATGCAGTCCGTCGAGATATGCTCCGGCCATCATTGAGACTAATTCAGGCGTCGATCCAAAGGCTCTGTCGCCGATTATTATATTCTCAGGATTAGTATTTATATCAGCCACCGGAGCGAAGTCCAGCGTGAAGCCATATTCCTTTAGATAGCCGCCGATAACTTGCCCAGCCCTGTAAGCGTTCTTAGCATTTCCAGTCCTACCTATCGCCTCCATGCTTTTAAATTTCGTAACGTTAAATTTATTATGATTAGCAATGCGGGCGATGCGGCCGCCCTCTTCATCAACGGCCATGACCGGATAAATTTTACATGCGTTCTTCAAATCATCAATAAAACTTTTTAACTGCTCCGGATCTGATATATTCTTTCTGAATATTGCAAAACCTCCGGCAGGATATTTATCAAGCGTCTTACGCATTAGCGGCGTCAATATCTTTGAGCCGGACGCTTTCGAGTCATGTATCTGCTCAAGGCTAAGGCTCGTGTCCAATTGATCCGGACGGATTATAAACAGCTGGCCGACTTTTTCGTTCAGCGTCATGCCTTTTAAAATTTTCTCATGAGCTGACATCAATGCTTCAGCGCGAGCCGTGCAGCTGTTGCAGAAAATTATAATAATTATTATTAAGAGTTTAAATTTTATTCGCATTTTTTAAATCCATTATATTCAGCAAAGCCAAGCATATATAATGCTAAAATAAAAGAACCGTTTTCATCAGACATATTTCTGAGTTCATCAAATACAGTATCACGCGGAATTTGTATATTATGAGAACTCGCTACTACTTCCTGAATAACTGACGGCAAAACCATGCACATTTTATAAAACGCGTCCGGATCGCCCGTAACAAATTTATAAAATTCATCCATGCTGACACGGCGTATAAATTTATGTCTCTGTCTCCTGCCGTCAAGTGATACAATCCACGGTATATTTTGTGACTTCTTAGCTATGACTTCAACTAAAAAACACGCGCAGTTATCATCAGACAATAGCTGTCCCTGCATTTTCATGTATGTCTTAGAACTTGAAGCTGAGTTCATAGTGTTATGCTTGTTCTTCATCTCAATGTAAACAGTCTTGACCGTTCCGCATTCAGGAACTTCAAGACCGTTTTTGCTTGATACTATAACGTCCCAGCCTCTTTCAGGGACGGTACAGCCTTTAATATATTTAAAAATCTTTTGATGAAAATAGCCGATCTCGTTGCTGTTCGCCTTATAGCGCTGTCTAAATATCTCGTTTTTAATTATCTCTTCCCAGCTGTAATTATAAACATTCTTGTCAAATATAAGTTTCACAGGGTCGACTATGTTATTATTAAAACGCTTTACGTCATACGGCTTTAATTTATCGCCGTAATTTGCTATCGTGTTTTTAACATGACTTTTAAAATCTTTTTTAGTAATAAAATTTAAATTCCACATGAAAACTCTTCAAGCCCCTTTCGTATCTCTAAGGCTATATCGAAAGCCATATTAACCGGCACAGCATTGCCGACCTGCTTATACTTGCTGCTTATATTGCCGCAAAATTTCCAGCTGTCCGGGAAAGTTTGAATACGCGCGTTTTCGCGGACTGTAAACGGGCGCGGCTCTAACGGATGGCATCTTTCAGTTTGCTTCTGTGTCGGGGAAGTCAGGACAGCAAGCGACGGCTCGTCCATGCTCATGCGGCGCAAAATTCCGGTTCGCCCGCCGCCCATGTTCCAGCAGCTCTTCATGTACTCTTTTGCAATATCTTCCGGAATATCGCGCCAATAGCCGCCCGGCGGCACGAACTTAAAAATATTGCGCTTATATTCTGAATATTGAATGCCATCGCTATGCGGCACATTGTTAAGTACGTCGCGCAATACCGGCTTGTAATCATGCGGCTCTGGAAATTTAATTAAAATTTTATCGCTTAAGTCATTGCGGACTCCAATCGTGATAAGCCGCTCGCGCTTCTGAGCACAGCCGTAGTCCCATGCGTTAAGTACGCTTCTATTAATTTTATAGCCGCTCTGCGTGAAAATATTTAATATAGTCTCATACGTCCTGCCGTTATCATGAGTTAAAAGACCTTTCACATTTTCAAATAAAAAAGTCTTAGGCTGAAGTTTTTTTAGAAATAAAGCATAATGATAAAATAGCGTCCCGCGCGTATCGTCAAAGCCAAGACGCTTGCCGGCATACGAGAAAGCTTGACACGGCGCCCCGCCTGATAATAAATCAAGCTCGCCTGTTTTGATATTAAAATATTTATTTAAATCTAAGCATGAAATATCTGCAATATCGCTGCAAATTACGTTCCAGTCAGGCCGGTTTAATTTAAGAGTGTCTGCAGCATCTTTGTCAATTTCAATAAGACCTATCGCGTTAAATCCGGCCCGCTCAAGTCCAAGGGCAAGTCCGCCAGCCCCGGCGAATAATTCTATGCAGCTAAAATTAATTTTATGCGCGTTAATGGATTGATTAAATTTCACGGCCAATAACCGCCCCTCTCGATTTTATTTATTTATTATTTAATCTATTATAAATAAACTTCAGCCCCTCGAGCATGAGCCACGGGTCAACATAATCTATATTGCGCGAGACTTTTGCCATTAACGGTGCGTGGCCGCCGGTCGCAACGACTTTAGCATCAACTTTTAACTCTTCCCTAATCAAATCTATAATATGATCAGTGAGACCGGCGTTGCCGATCAATACGCCGGACTGTATCGCCTCGTTGGTGTTATGGCCTATCACAGAAGTCGGGATTTCAAGCGCGACTTTCGGCAGCTGCGCTGTGTTCGAGAATAACGCGCCGATAGCTGAGTTCAAGCCCGGGGCGATTGCGCCGCCGATATACGCGCCGTCGGGCGAGACTACGTCAAACGTAATTGCCGTGCCATAATCAGCTACGATAAGCGGCGCTCCGTATTTCTCACGGCCTGCAACTGCATTTACAACACGGTCAGCTCCGACCTCACGCTTAGCTAAATATCTTATCTCCATGCCGGTGTCAGTAAGGCCGTTCACTTCAAGCGCCGTCACGTGAAAATATTTTTTCACGGCCTCGCGTATTGAAAAATTTAAAGGCGGTACGACGCTCGCGAAGGCCGCGCCGTGTATCTCGTTAGCTTTTATATTCTGCGTGCTTAATAAATTTAATATATAAATGCCCAGCTCGTCCGGCGTATGAAGTATAGACGATAAACGCCAGTGCGCTATGAGCTTGCCCTCGCTGTCGTCATCAAAAATTCCAATTACTGTCGTCGTGTTGCCTACGTCAATTACTAATAACATAATTTAAATTTCCCCTCTATTATTTATAAAATAAATTTATAAAATAAATACTCCCCGAGTGATTTTAATTTTAATTCCGGGGAGTACTAATTAAAACGCTAAAATTAATTATTTATTTATATAAATTTATAAGCTGGGCTGCAGCTTGAGTTGCGGCGATCTCACCGCGGGCCGCCCGCTCTTCGATCTCCGGCATACGGCTCTTAACGTTCGGATTTTCGTAAAAGCTGCGCATTAAGTGATCCTCAATCATGCTGTGAACCCACGATAAAATTTGCCGTCTGCGCCGCTCGTCATAAACGCCTGAGCTCTTAACGTTATTTATAAATTCTAATATAACGTCCCAGATCTCAGCTATGCCGTCACCGGTTAAAGACGAGCAGGTATAAGCGTGGCTTGCCCAGCCCTCGGTCGCCGGCCTTAAGTAATGCAGTATGCGGTCATAGTCAACTTTAGTCGTCTTGGCCTTCATTAAATTATTGCCGTCGGCCTTGTTCACAACTATTGCGTCAGCAAGTTCCATAACGCCCTTCTTCATGCCCTGCAGTTCGTCGCCCGCGCCGGTGATTACTAACAGCATAAAGAAATCTACCATGTCCCGAACCGTAACTTCGCTTTGACCGACGCCGACCGTCTCAATTAAAATTACATCATAGCCTGCTGCCTCGCATAATAACATAGTCTCACGGCTCTTACGCGTCAGGCCGCCTAAAGTTCCGCCGGACGGCGACGGTCTGATAAATGCGTTGGGATTTCGCGCCAGCTTCTCCATGCGCGTCTTGTCACCTAAAATGCTGCCTTTAGTAACGCTGCTGCTCGGATCAACTGCAAGAACTGCAACTTTATGGCCATGCTCACATAGATAGCTGCCCAAGGCTTCAATAAACGTACTCTTGCCTGCACCCGGCACGCCAGTTATTCCAACCCGCACGGCTTTGCCTGTTTTATTTAACACTCCGGCTATGACCTGCTGCGCTAAGTCAAAGTGCGCCGCCGCGTTGCTCTCAACTAACGTTATAGCGCGTGATAAGATCGTACGGTCGCAGTTTAATATGCCGTTAATATAATCTTCAAGCTCGAGCTTGCGGCGTTTAGGCGCAGTGCTGACACTTGCTTTAAACTCCATGCCGTCGTGAGATTCATTCACGCCGCTCATCACGTGACTTGCGAACTCAGAACCGGCGTTCTCAGGTGCCCACTCGGGCAGCTTATTATTATTACTACTAATATTATTAGCCGAAGACACGGCGGTTTAATTCCTCCATTACTTTCTTGGCTGATACAGGTATGACAGTACCCGGGCCGAATATCGCCGCTGCGCCGTGATCTCTCAAGAACTGATAGTCCTGCGCTGGTATAACTCCGCCTATCACGACTATAATATCATCGCGCCCGCGCTTCTTTAACTCCTCGACCAACTGCGGCAATAAAGTTTTATGGCCGGCAGCAAGCGAACTCATGCCC
>JAFUXM010000264.1 GCA_017470785.1 Synergistaceae bacterium | reverse complement strand
GCGGGCGCGTCGGACATGAGCGCATGGGTGTTAATGGGACTGCCGACATCTATATATGCGCTTGGAGTAGGCCAAGTATGGATCTCTATAGGTCTTGCCATAGGCTATGCTTTAAGCTGGATTTATGAAGCGCCGAGGCTCCGCGCGTTCTCAATCGAGGCCAACGACTCTATTACTATACCGCAGTATTTAACTAACAGATTTTTATCAAGCTCGAAAATTCTGCAGCTTATCTCTGCAATAGTATTTTTAATTGCTTATACTATATATGCTGCGTCGAGCATTAAAGCCTGCGGGACGTTATTTAACACTGTGACAGGCATGGATGCTAGCATTGCGATGAATATAGCAGCGATAATTATAGTCAGCTATACGTTCTTGGGCGGCTTCTCAGCAGTCAGCTGGACTGATTTCTTTCAGGGAATGTTAGTATTGGCTGCGATGTTCATAGTGCCGTTAGCAGCAGCTGCGATGCTTGAGCCTAATGCAGGCGCAGATATAAATCCTGAATACTGGAACGCATTTGCCGACTGGCGCGAAATTATATCAGGCTTTGGCTGGGGCTTAGGCTATTTCGGAATGCCGCATATTATAATTAGATTTATGGCGATTAAGTCTCAGCAAGAGCTGCGCAAATCAGCAAAGATCGGCATAACTTGGACTGTGTTAATAGTTTTATTCGCGGCGCTTGTAGGCATAATAGGCCGTATGTTCATAGGCTTTGACGATAATATTAATAATAACTCGCTTGTGTTTATAGTCATGGTGCGCAGGATTTTTCCGGCTGTTATATCAGGCGTATTGCTGTCGGCTGTATTAGCTGCTGCAATGAGCACGGCGGACAGTCAGCTATTAGCTGCTGCATCGGCATTTACAAGTGATGTGTATAGGCCGGTCATACGCCATGATGAGGCCGGCCGCGGCGAGCTGTTATGGGTAGGCCGCGCTGTAGTGCTGGCTGTTGCAATAGCTGCTTTAATTCTTGCGTCAAATCCTAACGCTGGGTCTATCATGTCGCTTGTGTCCAACGCATGGGGCGTGTTCGGCGCAGCATTCGGGCCGGCAATTATGTTAAGCCTGTTCTGGAAGCGCTGCACGTTCGCAGGCGCAGCTGCCGGAATTTGTACGGGCGCATTGATCGATATATTATGGCTTATATACATGTCTCATACTGGAATATATGAGATAATCCCGGGATTTTTCGCAGGCTTGATTACGGCCGTAATAGTCTCGTTAGTATTCGGCAGGCCGTCTTGGGCTGTCTATGATTTATTTAACAGATCGCTGGCTAAAGTAAATGAATAATTTTAATAATATTTTTAAGAGCTGCGCGTTATGCGCGGCCTTATTTTTTATATGCGCTGGGGTATGCTATGCAGATACGCGCTATATCGAGCTGCAAATTCCTTGCGAAATTAATTCGCAAGTCAGAGCAATATTGCCTAACGGCGAAAATATAGAGCTGGGCAAAGTCTTATTAACGCCGGTTAAAGCAAACTGGCCGGCGTACACTGCGAGCAAGTGGTGCGATGACGCGAGCGTGTGCGCGTCGGCAGTGAACGCTGTGCATTTATTAATAAATGTCGAGAAAGAGCGCGGCAAGATTTTAAGCTTAGTTCCGGCGGTGACATTAGCGCCTGCGGCGAAACCCGGGGCGTTCTTCTCGCTTGACATGCCCGCAGGTTCGGGAATATTCGGCGCATTCGCGCCTTTAGTCGGCTCAAAAGTCTATATTAAAGATGCTGATAATAAATTAAGAGATTTAGACGGCGTGCCTAAACATGGCGAGATTTTAATTATTAGAACAAAGCTGCCGGATAAGCCGGAATATTATATGGTCGATATTGAGAACAGGCCGGGCGGCCGCGTGATAGCCTACGGCAAAAATGATATTAAAGTCATCGCAAGGGTTATACGGCCTGTTAGAGGCACAGGCAGATTCGGCGGGTCGCAGTTTCAAAGCTCCGGCAGAATTAGAGCGTCGCACGCAGGCGTAATATGTATTGCGACTTCAAAGTATAATGAAGTAGGCGGATTTCAGATTATGCCGCTTATTCATGCCTTAACTTCAAAAGAAATGATAAGCGCATGGCAGCTGACCCAATGGATGATAATAGCACCGCCTCTTAACTCTAAGCAAATTATGCTTGCAGGTCATGAGCCGCTGTTTAAACAATCATTCTTGCCAGGCTCGCAAGCTTTATATAACGAGCAGCTTGAAGATACCGTCAGTACTTACGGCCGCAGACCGTTAGTATTATGCAGAATTGCAGGCGTTAACAGCTGGGTAAAGCTGCCGGAAATTTCAGGCAAGAATGATAATGCGCTGGCAAATATCACTCACTTTAGACTTTATTTCCCGTTCTATAAATTTTAATTATAATAATCCCCCGAGACTTAATTTATTTTATCTCGGGGTGATTTATTATTTATTTAAATTTAATTAATTGCTTAAGGCTTAGCGCCGCCGCTTAACTCTAAGCAAATTATACTTGAGGACACCGTCAGCACGTATGGCCGCAGACCGTTAGTATTATGCAGAATCGCAGGCGTTGATAGCTGGCAGAAGCTGCCGGAAATTTCAGGCAAGAATGATAACGCACTTGCAAATATCACTCACTTTAGGCTTTATTTCCCGTTCTATAAATTTTAATTATAATAATCCTCCGAGACTTAATTTATTTTATCTCGGGGTGATTTATTATTTATTTAAATTTAATTAATTGCTTAAGGCTTAGCGCCGCCGCTTAACTCTAAGCAAATTATGCTTGCCGGACACCGTCAGTACTTATGGCCGCAGGCCGTTAGTATTATGCAGAATTGCAGGCGTTGATAGCTGGGTAAAGCTGCCTGAAATTTCAGGCAAGAATGATAACGCACTGGCAAATATTACGCACTTTAAGCTTTATTTTTCGTTCTACAAATTTTAATTAGCTTTAAGCTTAATTAATTTATAATCCAGTTAAAAAATTTTGTGATTTATGATAAATTTATTAATAGTAAAATTTTTTTGAATTTTGAAAGGGGTAGTTACGCAATGGGCAAGAGGATGAAGAACATCGGGATAATTACGTCGGGCGGCGACTGCGGAGGACTTAACGCGGTTGTGCGCGGGGCGGCCAAGGCGGCAATGTCGCGCGGTATCGGCACATATATTATCCCGAACGGCTACGCTGGACTTTATAATCTTGTGAATTTTGACAGGCTTGTCTTGCTTGATGAAGAGCGCACGGATCACGTTAATTCGCAGTTCGCGGGCAGCGATGCCGGTCACAGCCGCGTTAAAATTTCCAAGATTGAAGATCCGGACAAGTATGACCGCATTTCAATGGGACTTAGAAAGTTTGACATTGACGGGCTTGTTATCTCCGGCGGCGACGACACGGGCAGCGTAGTTGTTGACTTGGCCGCACACGGCATACCGTGCGTCCACGCACCGAAGACGATGGACTTAGATTTACAGACTTATTCAGTCGGCGGCGACTCGGCAATTAATAAAATTGCTAACATAGTCGATGACTTAAAGACAACCGGCACGACGCATAACAGAGTTATGATAGTCGAGGTGTTTGGCCGTTACGCAGGCCACACGGCATTCAGGGGCGGCATTGCAGCTGACGCTGACTGCATATTAATTCCTGAAATTCCGGTTGACTTCGAGGAAGTTTATAAGCACTTTAAGCATTATTATATTAGAAGAATTTTAAACTCGGACGTTCACGCGGGAACTTACGTCATAGTCGTAGCTGAGGGCGTGCGCGGCGAGGACGGCAAACATTTCTCGGATGGGGCTGACGCTTCGGACTCGTTCGGCCACGCTAAGTTAGCCGGTGCAGGCAAGTATATTCGCGCTAAGCTTGAGGACATGATGCGCAACGACCCGGAGATTAAGCAGTTCATGAAGACAAGCGGCATGTATGTGCCGGGCGTATTTGAGATACCGGAAGTCCGCGAGATAATCCCAAGTCACATAGTCAGAAGCGGCTCGACGTCAGCCTATGACGTAAATTTCGGCAAGCAAATCGGCGCAGCTGCTGTTATCTTGCTTGATGAGGGCGTAAGCGGCGTTACAGTTGCGAAAGTCAATCACGGCCATATTCGTTACATGAACACTGACGAGGCAATCGTACAGCGGTTCGTTGACGTGAACGACATTGATTTTTACGAGCAGCTTGACGTGTGCTTCGGCCGCAAGCCCAGACCGTATGAGGCAAAGCTCGAGAAGCAAGAGGGCCCGGTCGAGAGATATAATTTCTAATTTAAATTTATAAAATATAAAAAAATCCCGTCGGACTTCTCTAAAAATCCGGCGGGAATTTTTTAGCTTTAAGCTTTAAGCTTTAATCTCAGCGTATCTATCAGCTGACAAGACTTCAAGCATCAGCTCATAAGGCGTTGCTCCGCCGCGCATCGCAATATTAAATAATCTTGCCGAGTTGCCGCTGATCAGATAAACGCCCTGCTCGTTCATTGTGACGGGCTGCTGAAAGTGCCGCGCGTCAACGTTCCAGAATATAATTTTAGGCATTTCATAGCCGTAAGCCTTAAATAATTTTTTAGCGTAATCGAAATTCGTCATGCTCGCGTCTTCCACGCAACGATCAAATTCCATGTCCGAAATTATATAAAGCGCCTCGGGCATATCGGGCTGTTTGACCTCATGATTATGCGCTGCGTTTAATATCAGCTGAAAAACTTTTTGCAGATTAGTATTAGCTATTTCGTTAAAGCCCATGCAGTATTTAACTTTTTCGTAAATGTCGCGGCCTTTAATCTCGACGAGCTGCGGCGTCTCTGAGAACGTTATGAAATGATTTTTGAACGCGCCGGAATTGCGCTCCGCAAAATAAATTCCAAGCGATAACGCGACGCTTGCGGGATCCGGCCTTGTGAATCTATACATAGAGCCTGAGCCGTCGATTACGACAAGCGCGTTGCCGATATTTTCAGCAAAGTTCTCTAAAGCGTTCCATGTCACGTCCGCCGACTTGCGTTCCTGTTCGGACAGCTCGCCGTCAGATTTATAAATAAGCGGCGCAACTATGTCATAGGGCATGAGCGTGCCGGTGTTTAACTTAGCTTTGCCCTCTGCAACCTGATTTAAGAACTCTGCGTAACGCTCGGCATCGTTGCGGTTAAAGGCATTTTTATATTTATACATGGCCTTTGACGGCTGCTTAGAATAATCGAAAGTGTAATCGCGCTCCCGTAAATAATTCTCAAGCAGCTTGATGCTCTGCCGCAAGGCCGATAGACTTTTGCGGTAAGCTGCATAATTTAAATTTAAAAATTTCGCGATGCGCTTCGCGTTTAACACGGTCTGAGAGCTTGACGCATTTATCGACGGCAGCCACTTTGCGAGCAGCGACACCGGCAAATTATTATTTAAATTATTTAAATCCAAATTAAACTGCGTTTTGATAAAGTCCAAAGCGGCAGCAGCGCACTTAGTGTCAAGCAAAGTTAATAAATCGTCCCAGCGTCCGAACTCGGGAATGAATTTTATATTTTTGCAGAGTGCTTCGCTCTCGTGCTTGGCCAGCCATTTAATTATCACCCTGAAGACCCGGCGTTCACCGAGGCCGCCTCGAATATCGCGAGCGTAAAATAAAATTTTCATCGCAAGGTCAGGATTTTCTGCAAAGGCGCGTTTAAATCTTAAAATTATATCTTTGTCATCACTATTGCGCAGCGCACCTATCGCAGCAAATAAATCAAGACAGTCGGACTGAGTTGAAACGTAAGTTGCAGCTAAATTTTCGGTTAAAGTTTTGTTTGCCTCGGCCTTTAAATATTCTAAAATGAAAATCCCCTCGCTTCTGAATTTAATTTTAAATTAAAACAAGGCGCATTTTTTACACTTAATGATCAGTTAAATGAACGCAATTTGCTGGGCTATGCGCCTTTACATCAAGGCACAACCTTGCTCATCACGACGGTTATTAATCGTCTGCAAATATTTGCTGTCCGTGCCTTTTTTATTTAAATTAACATTAACAAGACGCCTTTTGGCGGATAAAAACTCAGCCCTGAAAGCTGATGCGCTCACTCCGCCGGATGAGAAATAGAGGCATATCCTGCCGGAGTGTTTGCTGCAAGCGTCTTTAAAATTTTATTACAAGATGCTCCGCGGCTTAGCACGGCCTGCGTTTGTGTTAAGAGGATTTTGTGCTTATAGACTTAAGTTTGCAGTAAGCATCTTATTTAATACGCATTTCTCACCGTCTGATCCCCGGCAGCGGCCGTAAATTATTTTACGTCTGCGCATTAAATTTTTAAAATTATAGCATATTTTAAAATTAATTTTATTTAGCTTAGTTTAAAATAAAAAAAATCCCGTTAGCTAATATTCTAACGGGATTTTAAATTAATTATTATCAAGCTTGAAGTGCGCTACGGCATCGCGCAAATCGCCGGCTAAGCTGTCAATAGTTTTAGTATCTTCCGCTACATGTTTCACGCTGTCGGCTATAATCTCAGTTGAGGCCGTCACTTCCTCGTTGGTCTCGGCTGTCTGCTTTGAAATCTCAGCAAGGCCGCTCACTGCATTTAATATCTTATCTTTTATAGCTGCCAACCTGTCCGTTATGTCAGATACCTGCGATATTTCGCTTATCGACGCGTTTATATCACCGGCAAGCACGTTAAATTTCTCATGAGTGACTTTGAGCATACGGCCTTCATCGCTGATAAGCTCTTTGACAGTTGCTGCAAGTTCTACGCACTCGCTTGAATACGCGTCGATCTCAGCGACTATATTTTTAATATGGCTTGCTGACTCGTCGGACTGCTCGGCTAATTTCTTAATCTCGCTCGCTACAACTCCAAAGCCGCGGCCTGCCTCACCGGCTCTTGCGGCTTCAATGCTCGCATTCAGCGACAATAAATTAGTCTGCGACGCTATGTCAGATATAATTTTAACCATGTCATTGATTTTATATATAGAATCATGCGTTGACTTGATTTTATCGGCTATTAAATCTATTGCGCCTGACGACTTAGCCGACGAGTCAGATACGCCGGCTATATATTTAAGAGCCTCAGAATTTGCGCCGCTCATAGTTTTAGAATGCTGATTTAAATTCGATACGTTGTGTACGGCCTGAGCTATGGCCTTTTCCATATTATTAATATTTTCATTAATGTTCTGCACGCTGCCGTCCATGTTGACTGCGAGATGCTGCATACGTTCGGTTATGTCTTCAACAGAAGCGGCGGACTCCTCGGCCATCTCAGCTGTAGTCTTGACCGTGTCGGCCAGCGTGAACGATATATTAAATATCTCGCCTATGGATGCCTTCAGCACGTCGCCGAGTTTACCGGCTGCCCTTAACAGCTGCGCCGTCTCGCGGACCTTGACTGATTTAAAATTTTTAATTGTAATATTTAAATTCCCGTCTGAAAGTTTTGCTATTTCACGGGCGGCATCGTTTAACGGGCTTGCAATTTTATTTGCGATAATTAGGCCTATTACGGCAAATAAAATTATAGCTGCTGCGCTCACTGCGAAGATTATTAAATAAATATTGCGCT
>JAFUXM010000263.1 GCA_017470785.1 Synergistaceae bacterium | reverse complement strand
TTTTAATTATTAAATATTAAAATTTAAATTATGAAAGTAATAGCATTAACTGGTGAGATAGGCGCGGGCAAGTCGGCGGCTGCGAAAGTCTTAGAGGCGTTGGGCGGCGTTAGACTTGATGCAGACAAAATTGCATTGAGCTTATGGCAGCGCAAAGATATAAAAGATAAGGCTGTAACGCGTTGGGGCAAAAATATTCTTGACGATGAATTTAATATTATATTTGCTGAAATTGCAAAAATAATTTTTAACTCGAGTGAAGAGTATAAATTTTGCTGTGAGCTGCTGCATCCGGTTGTGATGCAGGAGCTTGCTGCGAAAGTCAATGAGCTTAAGGCTTTTAATAATTATAATTTTATAGTTGCAGAAGTGCCTTTATTATTTGAGGTTGATAATAAGCTATGGCGCAGCTGGGTAGATTATATTTTATTTATTGCGGCTGATAAGGCGGTGCGCTTTCAGCGATGCCGCGAACGGGGCTGGGACGACGGCGAGTTATCACGCCGCGAAAGTTATTATTTGCCGTCATTTGCCCGTAAGGCTCACAGCGATTTTATAATTAATAATGATCGCGATTTAGAATATTTAATACAAGAACTTGCTGATTTATTAAGCAAATTAAATATAAAAATTAAAAATTAAATAAGCGTACCCGGGTCGAGAAATTAGAGCCCGGGCACATTAATAATAATTTATCTCCGCGCTAAGATCATCAGCCACGGCCTTGACTTATGATGAGTTGATTTTATATAGGCAAAGCCTGCCGAGTTTAACGCTGCTTCAATTTCGCTTGAAGTATAAGTATTCATGCCGTCGATGCGTTTTTGAAACCATTTAGAAATTTTATCCCGACCGTCTGACTCTGTCACGATCATAAAATGCCCGTTAGGCTTTAAGATATTAAAAACTTGTTCAAAGCAGCGGGTAAGCCCAGGCCAGAAATATATTGTCTCGAAAGCCGTCGCGAGGTCAAAGCTTTGCGGTTCAAGCGCTGAGTGCAAATCGCTCACGTTGCCGTGAATTACTTTCATGCGGCCTGCATTCACTGCAGCTTGATTGTTCTTAATAGTCTTCTCAACTGAGAGCGGCGAGTAGTCCACCGCCGTTAACTTTGCAGCCTTGTAAATTTTCAGCAGCTCTCCGGCATCCCGGCCATTGCCGCAGCCAAGCTCGGCAATTTGATTTACATCATGCGCATTAAGCATATCCTGCATTAACGATATAGCCCAATCTGCTACAAAAGCATGGCCGAAGTTCATGCCGTTTAACATAATCCTGCCAAGCAAGCCCTCCGGCCTGCGCGTCTGATTCAAAAATTTCCGCAATAGTCCCATAATCAATCACACTCCGTAAAATTTATTTCAACTACAGCATCCCCCCTCTAACTGTAATTATAATATAAAATATTAATAGCCAAAAATCTCCTGAGCCTTACGCATATTATCGCGGATTGCTACGTCAAACGGGCAGCGCATTTCACAAGCTCCGCACTCTAAGCACTCGCTTGCATGATGAGTTAATACTTTATAATGCTCGCGCACTGTCTCGGGCAAATTAGCCTGAGCTTCAGCAAGATTTAAAAATTTAGTAGTCGCTGCTATGTCGATATGCGCTGGGCAGGGCTCGCAGTGATTGCAGTACATGCAATGGCCTTTCCAGCTGATCTTCGGGAAAGAAGCTAATGCAAGCGCATAATCTCTTTCACTTTCGCTGGCTGTTTCATATTTTACACAAGCCATAAATTCTTTTTCAGAATGCGAACCTGCTAAGACAGATGCAACGCCCGGACGGCTCAACGCGTAAGCTATGCACTGATTTACAGTTAAGGCTGCGCCGGCCGGTGACAGCTCAGCGTTCAATAAATCGCCGCCGCCGAAGCACTTCATTACAGTGATGCCTACGCCCTCACGCTGGCAAGTCTCGTATAATTCCTGCCGCTCAGGGTTCATGTTCAATAAATTATTTTTATAATTCTCATCATTCCAGAGCTGCTCGACGTCCTCGTCCGGCGGCATTAAATCATAGCACGGATTGACACTAAACATTAACACTTCGATTGCATGACTTTTAACGGCCTTTAAGGCGACCTGCGGGTTGTGACTGCTCAAGCCTATAAATCTAATCTTGCCCTGCGCTTTTAACTCACGTACATAATCTAAAATTTTATTATTTAAAATTAAATCCCAGTCGCTTAAAGCATCGCAGTAGTGTATCATGCCGACGTCTATAAAATCAGTCTTTAATAATTTCAGCATCTCATCAAAGCCTGACTTAACTTCATTTAAATTCCGCGTGCGCATATACTCGCCATTCTTCCAGACCGAACATAAATGCGACTGCACTAAAAATTTTTCACGCCGATTATTTTTGCTTAACGCATTACCTATTGCAGCTCGCAAATCAGGATCAGGCGAATATAGATCAAAATAATTTACGTCATGGTCTGCTGCCATGTCGAGCAGTTTCTCTGCCATCGCATAATTTTCTTCTTTCATGCCCTCGCAGCCGAGGCCGATCTCGCTGACCTTAAGCCCCGTGCTGCCAAGCTCTCGATAATTCATAATAAATTTATTCCCCTCAAGTTTAAAAATTTTAAAAATATTATAATTCAAATAAATTTATTATTTATTTATCCCAATAAAAATAATATGCGGCGAACCGGAATTATTTATAATCTCAGCGCTGACTTTATACACACTGCTGATTAACTCGGGCGTAATAATTTCGCTGGGCTTGCCTGACGCGTAGATCATGCCCTTATTCATAACGTAAATTTTATCGCAGTACTTAGCGGCTAAATTTAAATCGTGCATGACGACTAAGCTCGCAAGGCCGCTTATGCTTAGGCTTTTAATTAAATCCATAATCTGAATCTGGAAATAAATATCTAAATGACTTGTCGGCTCGTCCAAGATTAATAAGCTCGTGTCCTGAGCTATAGCTCTTGCGATTAAAGTCCGCTGCTTCTCGCCGCCTGACAGTGACGAGAACATCCGCTCCGACTTCTCAAGCATTCCGACATAATTCAGCGCATTATTAATTAAATCATTATCATGCTGCGTATCGCGGTCCATTAAATTTTTATGAGGATAGCGGCCCATCGCAGCGATCTCACGCACCGTGAAATCAAATTGCCCGGGCATCTCCTGCGGCACTGCCGCCGCAAGCCGCGCAAATTCTTTAGCGCTTAAATCCCAAATATTATTTTCATTAAGCTTTATAATGCCTTTATCCTGCTTATTTAATCTATAAACGCATTTAAGCAAACTTGACTTGCCGCTGCCGTTCGGCCCGATTATCCCAACGAACTCTCCGGCCTGAACGTCAAGGCTTGCATCGCTGACTATATTCTTACCGCCGGCGCTCCAAAATAAACTATCAACTTTTAATTTCATGCTTTTAATTTTTAATGCTTATTCCGTGTCAAGAGCCAAATAAAGAACGGTGCGCCGACAAAGCCTGTGATAATTCCTAACGGCAATTCGCGCGGCGCTAAGACAGTGCGTGAAAATAAATCAGCCCAGATTAAAAATATTGCGCCGGTCAACGCGCCTATGGGCAATACCCGCCTGTGATCCGCACCGGCAATTAATCTTACGGCATGAGGCACTATTAAACCTACAAAGCCTATAGACCCGCTCACCGCAACTATCACGCCGGTTAATACAGAGCTTAAGATAAATAAAATCCGCCTGAACTTTATAATATCAACGCCGACTGCCGCCGCGCTCTCGTCGCCTAACAACAGCGCGTTTAAATTTCTCGCGTTCAGCATAAATATAATAAGCATTAATATTACTGTAATAAACGGCACGCCGAGTCTGCCCCATCGGGCGCCGCCGAGGCCGCCTAACATCCAGAACATCGCGCTCTCCGCGCCGTTGTGCTGCGATAGATACACCATAAAATTAGTCAATGCGCTGAATATATACGAGACTGCAAGGCCTGACAAGATCATTCTGACAGGATTTAAGCCTTTATTAAGGCCAGTACCGCCGGCGGCAATTACAAACACTAACATAAATGCCAGTACTGCGCCTAAGAACGCCGCAAAATAAACTTCAAGCCCGGTTAAGGCCATATTAAATAAAGTGCTTGCAAATAAAATCATGAACACAGCGCCGGTGCACGCGCCGCTTGATATGCCGAGCAAATACGGATCAGCCAGTGAGTTGCGCACTAAAGACTGAATTACAGTACCGGCTAATGCCAGTCCTGCGCCGACTATCGCGCCGGTTAAAACTCTCGGCAGCCTTATCTGCCAGACTATGCTTATCTCGTTAAGCGGCACGTCAAGCTTTTTATTTAAAATCTGCGCAAATATTATCTGCCAGACTTTCTTAAACGGAATAGATACAGTTCCCAGTGAGACGCCTGCCGTGATGCTCAAGACCAACACCACGGCAAGCAATACTATAATAAGCTTTAAAGCTTTACTCATAAATTTAAAAATTTAAAATTAAAAATTATAAAGCGCCTTAGCGAATGCCTCTAAGCCGTGAACTGCACGCGGCCCCGGGTAAAACTCCTCGACCCGCATAACTATAATTCTATTATCTTTAATTGCCTTCACGCCCTTTAAAATCGGGTTGTCGCGCAGTATCTGCGCCCGCTCTTCGCCGTTCGCGTTGCCGCACTCGAGCAATAAAATTACTTCAGGGTCACGCGCTACTACTTCTTCCCATGATGACGTTATATAGCTATTGTCTATGTCAGCAAAGATATTTTTTGCACCGGCCATGCTTAAAATTGCGCTGGGCATTGCCTGAGCTCCGACAGTGCGCGGCGGCTGATCAGGCGCATTCCACGTCTGATAGATAAATACGCTCACGGGCTTCTCGGCCTTTAACTCTTTTATCTTGCTCTCAATATTCATAACGCGAAGCTTCATGTCGGCTATGACCTGCTCGGCTTTGTCCTGAACGTCAAATATAATTCCTAAATTCTTTAAGTCATTATACGTGTCATTTAAACTCACAACCGGCTTCTTCATTACGCGAATTAACGACTCAGTTATGGCATAGCTTTTAATTCCATGCTTCTCTAACTCTTCGGGCGTAATTGCGTCGCCGGTCGTGTCGCCGGGGATGCTCAAACCGTAGTTATAGCCTGACAAAAAGAAATCAGGATTTGCGCCTAATAATACTTCAAGCGTGATATAACCCGGCGCAGTCATTGGAATGGCCTTTAATTTCTCCTGATACTCCGGCGAGACATTGCAGCCCTCTTCGACAAATCCTGCATAACCTGCAAGCTTGCTCTCAAGGCCAAGCGCGAACATTAATTCAATAATATTGCTGTCGCAATTTGTAACGACGCGCTCCGGCGCTTTCTCAAACGTGATTTCCCGATTGCCGTTATTAATCTTGACCGGATACTGCGTCGCATCTGCAAATGCCGCGCCGCTGACAGCAAGAACTAATAAAACTGCTAATAAAACTTTGCGCATAAAAAAACAACCTCCTGTTTTAAATTAAATTAAAATTTTATAGCTTCATAAACAGGGGTTGTGTATTTTATTTATTATTTAAATTTATTTTCCCCTGTCCAGAGAACTCATAAATTAATTAAATTCTTTACGGCAGGTTTCCTGACTTGCGCTTCACCCTTGAGAGCTCCTTCCCATAATTTTTAAATTTTAAATTACAGTGGCTTTACGCTCTCTCGTCCCCGCTTACAGTAGTGGCAGCTGTGAAGGATTTTCACCTTGCTTCCCTTTTTAAATGCTTACCGTAATTTTTTTAAATTCTAACAAATCTTATAAATTTTATAATGCGTAATATTAATTATTAATTATTAATTATTTAATTATTTAGAAGCCAAAACTTTTTTTAATAAATTTTTAATTATGCTGCTGACGTTTGCCTCGGACGACACAAGACCTGCAAGATTGCGCTCTATTCTTTTTATCATTAATTTTTTGCGTTCATCTAAAAACTCTCTGTAATTCTCTATATCCCATAAATCAATTTTATCTTCTCCAACTTTTCCAAACTGATCAGGAATAGCGTGCAGCTCTAAAAAATTTTTCAGCTGCGCCGAACCTGCAAATTTTAACCGCGTAAAATAATCTGTGGGAAGTTCATCGCCTTTCACTTGATTTTCAGCACTTGTCAGCAATTCGCAGTTAAGTATGCTGTCATATTCCTTCTGCGAGTATTTTCTGTGTCCATTTTCTCTGTGCGCGGCAAGCTTGCTCTTCGGGAAAATATGATCATGTGCTGTCATAGTGTTCATATCAAAATTCTTTTGACCGTTATATACTAAATACATTATTAAATTTGACAGCGGCGAGTTAATTCTCGTCTCAAGCAGCGCCTCAGCATTTACTGCGAAATTTTTATTATTATTATTAAAAATCTCTTTTATCTTGCTAAGCGAGAATTTATTAGTTCTCTTAGCGGCATACTCTAATAATTCTTTCATTAATTTTTGCGTAGGCCTCGTGAAGTCACGGCATAAAAACGCAGTTAATAAAAATGCCTTTGCATCGTCAAGCTTACTGCTCCAGTCAGTCTGGTCATGATAATATCTATAAGCGACTAAAATTAAAATGGGATTATAAAACGGGATATTAAACGTGTTCATTCCGCTTGACTCGGCTGTATCCCTTACGAAATTCAGAACGTCATTAATTGCCTCGCCTAATTTGGGAAAGTTATCGCGTAATTCATTTTGTTTATCCGATAAGTTCTTAGCATTGCCGGCTGTTTGCGTGAGAGTTGCAAAGCACGCCTTGAAAATAAATTCTTTGGGCTTTTTAAATCCCATTTTATTAATCATATTTATAAGCTCGTCAAATTCCTGTTTAGCTCCGATCCATTCGCTTGATATAGTCGCCATGATTAAATCTGTAGCATCGAGTACTACACCGCCGGAATTAGTGCGGATAAAAATTTTCGCAATATCATCTGACGGTAGGCCGGCGAGCTTCTGCAGCGGGATATTATGATCTGTTTTAAAAGCTCTATATAATCTATTAGCGTTATTAAGTATTAAACTTTTAATCTCATTCGAGAGCAGCGGCGATA
The DNA here is from genome assembly GCA_017470785.1 of Synergistaceae bacterium. Lineage (GTDB taxonomy): Bacteria > Synergistota > Synergistia > Synergistales > Aminobacteriaceae > JAFUXM01. The sequence goes on along the minus strand of JAFUXM010000263.1, from coordinate 11,886 downwards.
TAATTTTATGTTTTATAAATTCGTCTATAGTATTAAAGTCCGGCTGCTTCGAGCTGGCTAAAAACTCAGGGACATTCAGCCAGTTGTCTTTTGCTGCAGCTTGAGCTATAAATTTAAATTCATAACCGCTTTCTTCATCGCTTAATAAATTAAAGTAAAGGGCTTTGCCGCCGTAAGTTCCGTGCATCGCAATATATAAGCTCTGCAGCCGCTGCTGACCGTCCAGAATATACGCTCTTGTTATTCCGTCGCCGCTTATCAAAAAATCATACGCAATACTTTTAGGGCTGTAGTCTTCCGCAAAACGTCGATAATTAATGGACTCGTCAGTCTCCCAGATTAAAATCGTTCCAGTTGGATAGCCGCGCATTAACGAATCTAAGAGCAAACAAATTTGTTCCTCGTCCCAAACAAAGTCACGCTGTATATACGGCAGGAAAATTCCGCCCTTTTCGTCTAAATTAATATTTTTAAGAACTTCGGCTATAGATTGATTAGTATCAATGGCAGCATTGACATTGCTTATAACCTTAATACTCTTTACGTCCGACATCGGCAGATCCCCTTTAGCTAAAATTAATTAAATAATATAAATAAAAATTTTACCCAAAAACTTTTTCGCGCAGCTTGCGGCCTGTAGGCGTAGCTGCCAAGCCGCCGGCTGAAGTCTCGCGCAGCGCAGCAGGCAGAGCATCGCCGACATTCTTCATTGCAGCTATGCACTCATCAACAGGAATTTTCGCGTCAATGCCTGCTAATGCCATATCAGCTGCTGACAACGCGATCATCACGCCTGATGCATTGCGCTTTATACACGGAATTTCTACAAGCCCTGCAACTGGGTCGCAGACTAAGCCTAACTGATTTGCTATTGCTATTGCCGCAGCATGGCCGCATTGTTCCGGCGTGCCGTGCATCAACTCGACTAACGCAGCCGCAGCCATAGCGCTTGCGCTGCCGCACTCAGCTTGACAGCCGCCTTCTGCACCGGCTATGCTCGCGTTATTTGCAATCACCATGCCGAACGCTCCAGCCGTGAACAGCGCCATGATAATTTCATCTCTGCTCGCCCGCTGTTCGTTATATAAAGTTACTAAGCAGCCGGGCAAAATTCCGCAGCTGCCTGCCGTCGGCGCTGCAACGATCTTGCCCATCGCTGCATTATAGCCTGCAACTGATAGAGCCGCCGCTATCGCCTTATTAACAAAACTTCCGGCAAGGCCGCCGTTATTTAAATCTATATAGCTCTGCATTTTAAACGCTTCGCCGCCGGTCAAGCCCGACATGGACTTTAAATCTTTATCGCTGCCCTTAATTACTGCCTCGCACATCACGTCAAAATTTGCGCTCATACGGTTAAATAACTCTTCACAGCTCAAGTCCATGCTTAAAGCCTGTTCAGCCAGCACTATATCGCTGATCTTTTTATGCGCACTCTCAGCCTCACTGATTAATTTATTAATAGAATTATATTCAAGCATTGCGTCACCGTTTCTTAAATTTAAAATTTAAATTGCCCTAATCACGATTGCATTAATCACATTATTCAAGCCCTGAATGTCAGCGGCCATGCCGCGCTCGTCAGCTGCATCGCGTCTATTATCAAGCTCGATAGTCATTAACGCCTCGCCGCCGCGCTCTTTGCGCGATAACTTAAAATTGGCAATATTTGCATTCGGATATTTTAACCGCATTAAGCTCGTCACGTCGGCAATGACGCCCGGCCTGTCCCAGTGCATGACTAATATAGTATTATTCTCGCCGGTGAAATCAACGCGCATTCCGTTCACTAAATCAACGCGTATATTTCCGCCGCCGATGCTTGCGCCCTGAATATAGCCCGAACTATTGCCCAGCTCAAAATTTATTCTGGCCGTATTAGGATGTGCGCCTTTAATATCCTGCTCGATAAATTTATAATCTATGCCCTGAGATTTTGCTATTTCCAACGCGTCCCTGATCTCGCTTGAATAACTGTGATAGCCCATGACGCCGGCTAATAATGCCCTGTCAGTGCCGTGGCCCTTATACGTCCTGGCGAACGACCCAGATAAAATTATCTCAAGCTTAAGGCCGCGCAGCGCGTCAATGCTTTTAATATTCATAATTTTATTGGCAACACGGCCAAGGCGAACAGCCCCAGCCGTGTGCGAACTTGACGGCCCGATCATTACGGGCCCTATAATATCAAATATATTCATATTTTTTTATTAATAAATTAATTTCACTAAGAATGCACCGTTTGAACTTGAGCATAATAATACAACATCCTGCTTCATTAAAATTTCAAAACAACTCTAATATAGCAAATAAATTTTTAATTTCTATCGTAAAAATTAACTATTTTAAATTTTAAATTAATATCTCAAAGAACCCAAGGCCATTAAGCGCCTCAATAAATCTCTCGAGATACTCGGGCGTGGTGACAGGCCATTGATAACCCATTCTGTAAAGTACCTGCATCGTGTAGTTATTATGACGCTGAATGTGAATATTATTCTTGCCGCCGCTCTGATACGCCAGCATACTGGTCAATAATCGCGCCTTGACTGGGTCATTCTCAGCTATTCTAACAGCCTCGTTAAATTCCTAGCGTTCGACAGGCTTGATAATTAAACCTGAAATGGTATAGCTTTACACGTCATAGTCTCAAGGTCTTGCACCAAGATAAAAAGCATATTCACATTTAAAGTTTTATAATTATCACTTGCCACTTGTCAAGACGGGCTGTGAGCGCGGCCTGCTTTTCCGGCGTTAAACTCTCAACAACGCCTATAGCAAATTTTACGCCGGATTTATTATATTCTTTATAATCACTCGTAATGATCTCCCGCTCAGTCATCCCTGCGTACGAGACAAGCGCTTCTTTCATTGCGCGAAAATATTTTGTCCTGGCCTCTTCATCTGCAAAGCCGACGATTTTCTCAAGCGATTTAACGGCCTGACGGTCAAGCTCCGTCGTTGTCTGCGAATGCAAATTAACAGTATCAGATAAAATTGCAGTCAGCATAAGCCCTGCGTTTTGCCTGTCGATTTCAACATTGCTTTCAAGATAGCTTAGCCAAACTATAGTTGACGTACAGCCTATCGGCATCGCTCGATAATAAATCGGCGCTCCGGTGCGCACATCGCCGCCGATATTATGATGATCAATTACCTCAAGAATGTTAGCTTTGTCCATTCCGGCGGCAGCCTGCGAGAATAAATTATGGTCAACAAGAATAATATTTTCGCCTGCAGCGCTGTCAAGGAGCAGCGGCACAGGGACATCAAAATATTTCAGGCCGTACAGCGTTTCAGCGTTGACCGGCGATGCAATACGAGCCTCGCAGTTCACACCGAGTTTGCGCTTCAAATTCGCGTAAGTTATAGCTGAGCATACAGAGTCAGAGTCAGGCGGTTTATGGCCGATCACATAAACTGCGCGGTCACCGTAATTAATTCCCTGCATGAATGCCGGATAATTTATTGTCTCAGCGCTAGCTGCAACATAAGCTAATATAAGCAACAGCAACAGCATAATTAATATTTATAAATTTTCATGCTTATTTACCCTCGACCTGCTCGATTTCCTTTTTCATGTCAACGGCTAAAGTCTTATTATTAAAGCTCTCACGGTTCGGCACTACCATTGCGAACTCGCTTATAATATCAAGCTCGATATTCCCGTCCTGAACTGCTAAGTCCAAGACATGGCCGCCCTTTTTGCCGTCAGCCGAGATAAAATGCAGATGCCACCCCGCAGTGTTCAGGCCGTCCATGTAGTCAGGGCAGTACAGTGCTACAACCGTGCCGCGTATATTCTCGTACTTAAACTCGCGCTGGTCAGTCTTTAAGGCGTCGCCAAGGGGCTTATACGGCTCTTCCTGCTTAAGTTCACTGCGCACAAGCATTGACGGCATTAAGCCAGTGATTTTCGCCATATAGAACTGATTTCTGCCGTGCTCAGCAACTATAGCATTTAACGCGCCCTTTAACTCGGCTGCACTCGCGGCGCTAACATTCTTTTTAATAATATCAGCGTCAAAGAACGTTACATTAGAGAACGGTACGGTCTCATCATCAGGCGCTATTTCGACGCTGCCGTCCCAGATCGCACGGTAAACAACGCCGTCAAGCACTATCATCTCACCGTTGACGCCCTGAAATGTGCCGATGCCAGTGTCGCCGTACTGCTTCAGCTCACCGACCGTCACAATTCCGTCATACTCGCCCTGCATCAGCGACTGCAGCAGCGCAACCTGAAATAACTTATCGCTCGCAGCATAAGCTAAGCCTGCTATGCCTAACACCAAGCTAATTAACAACACGCTAACAAACTTCTTCATTTTAAAATACCTCCAGTTTTATATTAATTTAATTTTAACTTTTAGCCATAAGCTCCGTAACCGCGTCTATCTTATTATAATTATAATCTTTATAGTCCTGATTTTCATGCGTTTCAACATGAAAATTCTGCGGCATATCGGCAAGTTCGCTCCAGTCAGCGAAGCTAATATTATTACCAAATATGCAATTAAACGCGCACCATCTTAAATACTCGCTGTGAGCTAAGTTTTCGCGCTGCTCGGGCGTTAATATTAATGCGTTATTACTTACTTTGCTAATCAGCGGCACTAAGTAATCAACGCTTGCGCGCAGGCTCACTCGATTAATATAATCGCATTGCTTCCAGTCCTCTTGAGCATTTTTGCCGCCCATATAGCGATGATTAAGCTCCATTGCGTACTCATCAAATTTCAGCGAGTAAAGCATAGTCGAGTCATATATCCAGTGACTTACACATTCTTTAGCACTCGACGAATAGCATCTTACGCCGGATTTATCGCACGTGTAGACTTTCTGCAAATACTTTAGAGTGTACATCCTGTCAACTATGCGAATAGCTATATCACGCGCAGTTTCACTGTCCTCAAGGCAAATTACTATATATTTAAGCTTCGCGGCATTTTCTTTGATAAATTCATAAATCTCGCTGCTCCGGCCGTCATAGCTATAAAATTTAATATCATAATGTTCGAACATCTGCGGACATTCAGCCTTGATAAAGCCTAACCGCCGGTCTAAATCAGGGTCGAATACGGCAGCGTGAAAGCTGCTGCCTGCAAATTGACCGTTAGCTATTAATTTGCGCAGCACTTCCTGCCCCATGCGGCCAAAGCCAACTATTAACACGTCCATGTCTTCAAGCGCACGGCCTGAAGTGTCAAATTTAATTGCATCACACAACGGATATGTACTGACCAGCATACGGGCAGCAATTTCAAATTCATTGCATGATATAACATTTCCGTAGCCATAGCCTGCATCTCCGGCCTGAAACGCCATGCCTTTATACTCATCAGTGCCTAATAACACAAGTTCAGTCTGTTCCGGCCTGATATTAAGCTCACTTAAGCTTTTTAACATCCTTTGCGCGTACTGCAAATTCCGGTCATAGTCATCCGACAGCGCATACAGCCTAAATACACTCTTTCCGGGTTTAAGTCTAATATCATGTAAAAAATCTAAATCGGCTTTTAATGCACTTGAGTTAGAATATATAAATCCTTCAAGATTGCGTATAGGTGCTTCAAAGCTTTCACTAATCTTATTATCTACGTAAATAAGCATTTTTTTCTGTGAGTCCGCTATTTGCCTTCCCACTGCAAGCGAATTTGAATTAACACCAAACACTAAGTCAATAGCTCCGGCTTTCGTAGTCTTAATTCTTATCCATTGGAGCAGCTTATGGCCGAACCGTACAAGCAATGCGCTTGCGACCGTGTAAAATGCGATCATGTGAATCAGCCAGAAAATTATCACGTATAACGCATTTTTGGACTCCGGCAGGCTGTAAAATACGCCGCTGTTGTTGCGGCCATTGAACATAAGCCCCACGTCCATTACCGACCGCATCATGATATAAGCTACGTGAAGCCACGGCGAGTCCTCACCTTTCGCCCAGTCCAGCGAGCTGCTCTTTATCGTTCCGTCTATCGCATATTTTAAATTAAGATAATAGCAAGTGCAGTATACGGCCATACCCGCAATAAACATGAAAATAAACGCAGCCTTCAGCGGATTTGCGCCCTTATGCGGATTTTTTGAGATATATATTATTAATGCGATAAATAATAAAGTCGACAGCAGCCCAGCCGTTACAATCTGAACATAGCTGTTTTCCATAAAATTAAATAATTCCATAAAAATTTCCCATGCCTCGATTCTTAAAGATGCTTAAAGCTTAAGGTCTTAAGCTAAATTTTGCAATTAGCCAGACCTTAAGCTCGAATAATTTTTAAATTAATTTAAATTATTTAAATTATTCTAATCCTGCGAACGGGTATTTATCATCGGGCATCTCAATGAATTTAAGTTCAAGAAATACCTCGCAGCGTCTCGAGCCTGCGCCGTCGTAGCGCCAATGATACGACTTTTTGCCGAGCGTCTCGCCGTTGACATCTCTGCCCTTGCAGTGATTTGTATTTCTATAACCGGTTTTGAACCAATAGACGCGCTTGGTCGAGTAAGAACCCTCAAAATCCGCGCCGCGCGGCCCTTTGTACCAAGGCTCTTCATGATGATGGTAACGGCTGCCGCCAGCCTTCATGTCTTCAAGAACAATCTTGCCTTTATTGTACGAGTGTATTCCTTCAAAACAGGTTAAATCACTATCGGAATCGCTGTCATTCCAGCTCGGCGACCTGGTGTTTTTCTTAACCTTCACGAAATAAGCATAGAAATTATAGCGTTCGGCCAGCGCCTTATACTTATTATAAAGCTGCGTGCATTTAGAATAATAATCCCACACCCGCGCTTTATCGGCGCAGATATAATTAAGGCCGGTATCAACTTTAGTAATTAAGTTCACTTCAAATTCCTGCTGCCAGCCGTCCTGAAGCCCTTTGCCGCCCCTGAGATTTGCCGCAGGAATTACCATCAATGAGTTGTAATAGCACCGCGTTTTAAATATCCTCTCAGTCAGCAGTCTGATAGCTCTGTATAACTCGGGGTCTATGCTCAAAGCCTCGGAGATATACGGCTTTGCCTCTTTAATCTCTCTGTACCGCCTTAAACTTGCGTACAGCTGCTCGTACTTAGATTTATTAACGCCTTTGGCTGATTTAATATAAGCTGTGAGATTATTTGTAAATCCGCGCAGCGAGAATGATTGCTCGCTGCCTTGCCCAGTGTGCTTGCTGTGCGTGACAGTGATTGTGACATTCTTAAAATCGTTTTCAAGCGACGTCAGCGCCTTGTTCATCTTGTCTAAGGCATCCTGCGATGATTTGCCGGTATCGCGTTCTGACACTGTATTTATATGCGCGTTCTCAAGAGCTGTCTTAATACGTGCTGATGCCAGCTCGCAGACTCGCTCAGGTGAAGAAATAGAAACCTTCCGAGGGTCATTGTCTAAATAACCTCCAAACTCCGCATTCACCGAATCGGCTATAAGCTCGACCGTTGCCTCATAGCGCAAGCCCCATGTGTAGCCAGCTACGAAATAATCGCCGTATTTTTTCGTGAACGCATCGCCGCCATTCTTTTTCAGCTCATCCAACGCCTCTTCCTCCAGCTGAACTTTATTAGGATCGATTGTCCGCGGCTCATTCTCGGCCAGCTCATAGCGCACTGATATAATACGCGTGAAGTCGCTGCCGAGCCTTGCCTGATCTCTTCTCTGCGTGCGGTTAAAAGCATCTCTGAGCAATACAAAGCTCGTCATGCCTGCCAGCTGCGCCGATCTGTCATGTTCGGCCTCAGTTGCTATGACATCGACATTGAACTTCTCACTCACTGCACCAGCCCCGGGCTTCGATGCCATAAACTTTCTAATGGCACTCTTGCTAAACGCATTGTCATCTACGACATTAGTAACTGCTCTAAGCCCCGAGTGAGCGTAAAATCCCGCGCCTTCTTCAAATAAATTATCGTACGGTACGTTGTTGATTACTGCCTGCGGTATGACTTGGCCGCCTGTGCCGACGCGCTGCGGTCCAAATTTAAATGCAATTTGATTAATAGGCACCGCCGCAATGCGCACTTGAGCGCCGGACGCGGCAGCCTCGAACTCCGTCTCGTCAGTATCTTCATCATCAAACGCAGGCTCAACATTTACCGGCAGCCCGTTATCGTTAAATTCTACAGCCTCTTCTAACACTATCCGCTGAATATCAATTATATCTTCCGGTGTAAGCTCTATATCAAGACTGTCAATATTGTCAAATACCGTGTGCGCAGCTTCATAGCCGTACAGCCTGAACTCAAACGGCACGCCTTCAGGGTCAGTGTCAGTGACTGTATCGCCGGACTCGTTAAGCCGCTGCTCACTGATATTAAATTCATATTTGCCGGCCTGCGGCGCTTTAAAGCGATACAAAATTACGCAGGGATTTTCCGCCGGCATGACCTCAAAGTCAGTATCAACGTAAAATTCCGTTGCTTCAGTCTCAGTCGCTGCATTATTTTCCAAAGCAATTTCTTTCGCCAGCTCTTCAGCCGTTAAATCTGAACTGTCTTTAGCATCGTCGGAAATGACATCTTCTATAACTTCAGCAGCTCCAAGCCCCAGTAAATCAAGTATCATTTCGCGGCCATCCGGCGCAGTTATCCTCAGCCCCAGCGACGCATCATTCAATGACCTGCCGCCGCGTGAGTACTTGATTATATATTCGCTGTCCTTATTCAAATTCAAACTCGTTACAAATTCATAATTTGCATTTAAATCTTTAGGCGAAATATATTTTACGAAATGCGTGTTAGAATCGGGCTTAGCGCTCGCATCGTGAGATGAAGTCTGCGGCGCATAGTCAAAGACCATCGGCGAACCGTCTTCATCCTGTTCAAATATTTTCTCTAAAATACTTGCTGTGACCTCGTCCACCTCATCGCTATTACCGCTATTGCTGCTGTGATGTGACGATCCGCCGCAGCCGCCTGCTGCAAAAATTACAAGCCCTGCAAGCAAGACCAGCATAAAGCCTCGCAGAGCTGAATTTGTGAGCTTTGTGTTCTTCATGACATATAACCTCTTTCTATTATTAATATATTAATATTATTTTTTAAAAATTCCCTTCGCGCTGCTGCTATTGTTATGATATGCAAAGCTTGCAGTGCGAATATGATTTTAGTCTAAGCCGGCGAACGGGTACTTATCATCCGGCATATCAATTAATTTAAGATCAAGAAAGACCTCACACCTTCTCGAGGCTGCGCCGTCGTAGCGCCAGTGATACGATTTTTTGCCGATAGTCTTGCCATTAACATCTCTGCCCTTGCAGTGATTTGTTTTTTTATAACCGGTTACTAGGGAATAGACGCGCTTGGTCGCGAAAGAACCTTCAAAATCAGCGCCGCGCGGACCGCTGGTGTCGGGTTCTTCGTGTTCATGATGACGGCAGCCGCCGGCCTTAAAGTCTTCATTAACAAGCTTGCTTTTGGAATACGTTGATGAGAAGCTCCTTCCTGCTCCATATGTTTTATCAATGTCATAATCGCTGTCATCCCAGCTCGGAGATTTGCCGGTGTCCTGTTTCTGTATCATCACAAACTCGCGGTAGAAATTATACCGCTCGGCCAGCGCCTTATATTTATTATAAAGCGCGTCTGACTTGTCATAATAACTCTGCACCCGGGACTTGTCAGCACAGATATAATTCAGGCCGGTATCAACTTTAGTGATTAAATTCACTTCAAATTCCTGCTCCCAGCTGTCTTGAAGACCTTTGCCGCCCTTGAGATTTACTGCAGGAATGACCATTAGGGCATTATAATAGCAGCGAGTTTTAAATATTTTCTCGGTCAGCTGCCTTATAGCTGTAAATAAATCGGCATTGACTGCAAGAGCCTCGTTGATATACGGCTTTGCCTCTTTAATCTCTCTGTACCGCCTCAGTGTGACGTACAGCTGCTCGTATTTAGATCTATTTACGCCTTTGGCTGATTTAATAAAATCTGCAAGGCTGTTTGCGAAGCCGCGTATCGAGAATGACTGCTCGCTGCCTTTCCCAGTGTGCTTGCCGTGCGTGACATTGATTGTTACACCCCGACTATCCTCAAGCGACGTCAGCGCCTGATTCATCTTGTCTAAGGCATCCTGCGATGATTTGCCGGTGTCACGCTCCGACACGGCATTTATCCTCGCGTTCTCAAGCGCTGTCTTCACATGTTCAACCACCGCCTCGCAGACTCGGTTGTTTGCAGTAAATTCCACACTTATGCCGTCCAGAGTACCTTTACAAGCCGCCCCTGCCGAATCGATTGTGATCTCAATCGTTGCATCATAGCGCAAGCCCCACGTGTAGCCTGCAACGAAATAATCGCCGTATTTTTTCGTAAAGGCCTCGCCGCCATTCTTTTTCAGCTCATCCAACGCCTCTTCCAGCAGCTCGACTTTATTGGGATCGATTGCCCGCGGCTCATTCTCAGCCATCTCATAACGCACTGATATAATACGCGTGTAGTCGATGCCGAGCCGTGCGTAGTCGCGTCTGAGCGACCGATTAAAAGCATCCCTGAGCAACACAAAGTTTGACATGCCTGCCAGCTGCGCCGATCTGTCATGTTCGGCCTCAGTCGCGATAACATCGACATTTAATTTCTCCGTTACCGCACCGGCACCGGGCTTCGATGCCATAAACTTTCTAATAGCGCTTTTACTAAACGCATTGTCATCTACGACATCTGTAACGGCCCTAAGTCCCGAGTGGGCGTAAAAGCCCGCGCCCTCTTCAAATAAATTATCATACTGGACGTTATCAATCACATCCGCAGGTATAACCTTGCCGTTACTGATAGAATAAGTCCTTTTAGGCTCAATCTTTTCTTCAACCTTTTTAGCTGCAGGGGGATATAGCCCGGGCATATCGAAAACCATAAATGCAGCTTTAGCATCAAGCTCTTCATCTTCAAGTTCAGCCTCGTCATAAAGCTCAATATTTACCGGCAGGCCGTTATCGTTAAACTCTTCAGCATCCTCTAACACTATTCGCTGAATGTCAATTATATCTTCCGGCGTAAGCTCTATATCTAAACTATCTAAATTATCAAATATAGAATGCGCCGCTTCGTAGCCGTACAGCCTGAACTCAAACGGTATGCCTTCAATGTCCGGCTCAGTGACTACATCGCCGGACTCGTTAAGCCGCTGCTCACTGACAGCAAACTCATATTTGCCGGACTGCGGCGCTTTGAACCGATATAAAATCACGCAGGGATTTTCATCCGGCATGACCTCGAAATCCGCATCAACATAAAATGTCTTATCTTCAACTTCAGCCGCTGCATTATCCAACGCAATTTCCTTCGCCAGCTCTTCAGGCGTTAAATCTGAACTGCCTTTAGGCTCATCGGAAATAACGTCTTCTATTACTTCAACATTGCTTAAGCCAAGAAAATCAAGTATCATCTCACGGCCATCCGGCGCAGTTATCCTCAGTCCCAGCGATTTATCATTCAACGCTCTGCCGCCGTGTGAATATTTAATTATATATTCGCTGTCCTTATTTAAATTCTGAGCTGTGATAAATTCATTATTTGAATTTAAATCTTTAGGCGAAATATATTTTACGAAATGCATGTTAGCGTCGGGCTTAGCGCTTGCATCGTGCGATAGAGTGACCGGCGCATAGTCAAAGACCATCGGCGAACCGTCTTCATCCTGTTCAAATATTTTCTCCAAAATGCTTGCTGTGATTTCGTCCATCTCATCGCTGCCGCTATTGCTATTGCTATTATGATGTGATGACCCGCCGCAGCCGCCCGCTGCAAAAATTACAAGTCCTGCAAGCAAGGCCAGCATAAAGCCTCGCATAAAGCCTCGCAGAGTTGAAGCCGTTGAAGCTGTTGAAGCTGAAGAATTTGTGTTCTTCATTATATATAACCTCTTTCTATTATTAATATATT
>JAFUXM010000262.1 GCA_017470785.1 Synergistaceae bacterium | reverse complement strand
AATTTTAAATTTAAATTTAAATTGGGAGATGAAGATTATGAAAGCAGCATCAGGCAGAAAATTTAAAAATTTAAAACTTATTAAACGTCGATTAAAAAAAGCCGTGGCGAGGATGTTGGAATTTAGAAATGATATGGCAGATATAAAAATTTGTAAGGATTATTTAAGACGCAAGGAAGCGGGAACGCTGGAGCTCATAAGCTGGGAGGATGCGAAAAAAGAGCTCGGGCTTTAAAAACTTGAGATAAAAAATCATGCACGCTGTATTAAGGACAGACTAACTATAAAAGAAATCTGCGCTGGGTTCGTGTATAACGAGCTGGAGGGCAAGGGGCTGTTCGGAGCAGCGTATATAATAAATTAAAATTAAATTTAATTTTAATTTTAATTTGAGAGGTGAAGATCATGCAAAACGTCAGCGTTGCAAATTTCAGCCAAAATATTTTGGCCGCGCTGGAAAATATAATAAAGCATAACGAGCCGTTGAATGTCAACACGGCGGCAGGAAGCGTTGTAATTATGAGCGATGAAGAGTACCGCGGAATGCAGGAGACGCTTTATCTTCTTTCAGTCCCCGGGATGCGGGAGAAATTGCTTGAGGGCAAGGCCGAGCCTTTATCGGATTGTGTGCCGGAGGAAGAGGTCGAATGGTAATTGTATAAAATTATTTATTCACGTGCAGCCGTAAAAGATATTAATAAACTCAAGGCTGCTCATCTTGATGAAAAAGCGCGTTCACTGATTGATATTATCAGAAAAAATCCATGGCAGTCGCCGCCGTATTACGAGAAATTAAGCGGCGATTTGGACGGCCTTTACTCAAGACGCATTAACATTCAGCATCGTCTGGTTTACGAAGTATTTGAAGATTTAAGCTTAATTAAAATTATCAGCCTTTGGACATATTATGAGAGGTGAAGATCATGAACGCTGTATTAAGGACAGACATAACTATAAAAGAGATCTGCGCTGGGTTCGTGTATAACGAGCTGGAGGGCAAAGGGCTGTTCGGCTTGTCAGGGCGTTTAGTCATCCAGCCGGAGTATCAGCGCAATTATCTATATGCAGCTAACAACATGGAAGAGGCTGTAATTCAGTCAGTGTTCAAAGGCTACCCGTTGGGACTAATTTATTTTAATAAAGTTAAAGACGATGAGAATGCGCCCGGGGCGTTTGAAATTCTTGACGGCCAGCAGCGTATCACGAGCCTTGGCCGCTTTGTAACTGAAAAATTTGCAGTAAAAGATGCTGACGGAGTGAGCCAGTATTATTCAGGCATGAGCGATGAGCTGAGGCGCAAATTTGATAATTATAAATTCACTATTTTTATATGCGACGGGACGGAGAGCGAGATAAAAGCGTGGTTTCACACGATAAATATTGCCGGTATTGCGCTGAACGCTCAGGAAGTTGCGAACTCGGTGTATTCCGGCCCGTTTGTCAGTGCAGCCAAGGCAGTCTTCAGCAACAGCAGCAACTCGAATATAAATAAATGGAGTGCATATATAAGAGGCAATGTAATCCGGCAGGATTTTCTTGAGCGGGCGCTGCAATGGGTTACTAAGAGCAGCGGCAAAGACCGTGACGCAGTAGATGAGTACATGAGCCGCCATAGATTTGATAGTGATATAAGCGAGCTTAAAAAATATTTTGACGGAGTGATTGACTGGATATCGAGCGTGTTTAAAGAACTGCGCAGCGACATGAAAGGACTTGAGTGGGGCAGGCTGTTTGAGATGTATCATAACACGCCGTATGATTCTAAAAAAATTGAAGAGCAGGTTAATAAATTATATCAGGATGAGGCCGTCACGAATAAGCGCGGGATATTTGAATATGTGTTGGGCGGCGGCGATAACCCAAGTTTATTAAATATCAGATTTTTTGAGGAGTCGGTTAAGAAGACTGTATATGCGCGGCAGACAGCAGCGGCTAAGAAATCCGGCAAGTCCAACTGTCCGGACTGCGCCCGAGAGAAGAGCGGCAATTCTAAAAAAATTTGGGAGTATAAAGAGATGGATGCCGATCATGTTACGGCATGGAGCAAGGGCGGTGAAAGCAATATTAAAAACTGCGTCATGTTATGCAAGCATCATAATCAGGCCAAGGGCAATAAATAAATTATTTAAGTAAATTTAAAATTTTAAAAAAATAATAAAATAGCTATAATAAAATAGCTTGAAGATTTATAAAGTCTTTGAGCTATTTTATTTTTTTAATTTAAAAATTTTTTATTATTAAAAGGAGCTAATAAAATCATGAGCGAAATTTTTGAGAAGTTTAGTAAGATAGGAATTGTGCCTGTTGTTGTGCTTGATGATGCAAAAGACGCTGAGAAATTAGGCGAGGCGCTTGTTGCCGGCGGCCTGCCGTGCGCTGAAGTGACATTTAGAACTGACGCTGCGCTCGAGAGCATTAAAATTATGGCGCAGAATAAAGATTTATTGGTCGGAGCAGGAACTGTTTTAAGCATTGAGCAGGTCGATAAGGCCGTAAATGCCGGCGCAAAATTTATAGTAAGCCCTGGCTTAAATCCCAAAGTTGTTAAATATTGCGTAGATAATAACATCCCGATAACGCCCGGCACTCAGACCCCGAGCGAGATGGAACAGGCGTTAGAGCTTGGCTTGAAAGTTGTAAAATTCTTTCCGGCGGAGCCCGCGGGCGGCTTGAACATGATTAAGGCGGTTGCCGCGCCTTACACTCAATTAAAATTTATCCCGACCGGCGGCTTTAATTCTAAAAATGTTAGAGATTATTTAATGTATGACAGGATTTTAGCGTGCGGCGGAAGCTGGATGGTTAAAAAGGATTTAATCGCGGCCAGCCAGTGGGACAAGATCAAGAGCATGGTTAAAGAAGCTGCTGAAATAGTTAAAGAAATGAGAGGTTAATTTAAAATTTAAAATGTTAAATTTAAATTTAAGAGACGCTAAGAGCTGCAAGTTCGACGCTGCGAGTTTAGGCGAGGTAATGCTCCGGCTCGATCCGGGCGAGGGAAGAATTAGAACGGCGAGAAGTTTCAGAGCATGGGAAGGCGGCGGCGAGTACAACGTTATTCGCGGCCTGCATAAGTGCTTTGGATTAAACACGGCTGTTATCACTGCGTTTGCTGACAACGAAGTCGGAAAGTTAATGCGCGACTTTATCGAGCAGGGCGGGGTCAGCACGGATTTAATTTACTGGAAGAAGACCGACGGAATAGGCCGTATTTGCAGAAATGGAATTAATTTCACTGAGCGCGGCTTCGGCATTCGCGGCGCGGTCGGCTGCTCGGACAGAGCGAACACTGCAATATCTCAAGCTACGCCTGAAGATTTTAATTTTGATT
>JAFUXM010000261.1 GCA_017470785.1 Synergistaceae bacterium | reverse complement strand
ATTTATTAAATCATTGGATAGGGCGCGTTGACTTGCTTGTCATGTCGGGCGGCCTTGGGCCTACGCACGATGACCGGACGCGCGATGCGATAGCTGCGTATTTAAATTGCTCGCTTAGGCCAAGCGATTTGTATAATAAAATTCTTGAAAGATATAGCGACCCGTCAAGTCCTGAATATAATTTAGCAAGATTTAAAAGACTTGAGGCGTGCAGAGACACGCAGGCGATGATACCGGAGTCAGCCGAGGCGGTGTATAACCCGACAGGCTCGGCCTTAGGCATCACGTTCAAGCGTGAGGGAACGCGCGTTATAAGTCTGCCCGGTGTGCCTATGGAATATCGAGCTATGCTGCGTCAGGAATTGCCGGAAATTTTTGAGCCGTCACAGAGCATTAAATCTTTATCGTCTATTATAATAGGCCTTCCTGAAGTCGAGATAGTGAATAAAATTCCGGAAGTTATTAATAATAAAGGGCTGCACGTGTCAGTGCTGCCGTCATTCCCTACTGTTGAGCTGATAGTGCGCGGTGAAGCAAGCGAGGCCGAAGCTGCCGATGCGCTTATTCGCTCAAGATTTGATGATATATTGCCTAAGGGCGCTAAAAATTTACAAGAGGCAATTTTATATCAGGCTAAGCTGAATAATAAGCTTGTTGCTTGTGCTGAGTCGTGCACCGGCGGCCTTGTGCAGGCCGCGTTGACTGAAGTGCCGGGCAGCTCCGAAATTTTTACCGGCGGCGTTGTAAGCTATTCTAATCAGGCGAAGATAAATGTATTAGGCGTTCAGCCTGAGATTATAGACAAGTTCGGCGCTGTAAGCAGTGAGTGCGCTGAGGCTATGGCGCTTGGAGCTTTAAAATTATTTAATGCTGATTTCGCAGTATCTGTAACAGGCATAGCAGGGCCTGACGGCGGCAGCGACTTAAAGCCGGTCGGCACTGTATGGTTCGGCCTTGCAGCTAAAAATAATAATAATTGCGAGTGCAGGACTTTCTGCCGCAAGCTGCCCGGTGAGCGCGGCGAAGTGAGATTAAGAGCCGTGCGCCATGCTCTGGCTGCTTTATGGCGCAGCATACGCGATAATAGACCGAACGTTAATATAAATTTTTAAATTAAATAAATTAAATTTTAAGTTGAAAGGCAAGTGAATATAATTTGGCCGCAAAAGTAAAGAAAGCCGGCGCGGGCAAGACGACGCGCGAGCAGATACTTGAGGACGCAATAGCCGATATTAAGAGCAAGTTCGGCGACGGCGCGATAATGCGCTTGGGCGACGCTGCGCAGAGCAAGATAGACGTTATACCGTCTGGAGTGCTGCCGTTGAACATAGCGTTGGGCATCGGCGGTTATCCAAAGGGCCGCATAGTTGAGATATTTGGGCCTGAGGGCTCGGGCAAGACGACTATAGCTTTATGTGCAGTAGCTGAAGCGCAAAAGGCCGGCGGCGTTGCCGCGTTTATCGACGCAGAACATGCATTAGACCCCGGACTTGCTAAGTCGCTGGGCGTTAATATCGACGAACTTTATTTATCGCAGCCGGACAGCGGCGAGCAGGCGTTGTACGTATTAGATACGCTTGTGAAGAGCGGCGCGGTTGACATTGCAGTTGTAGACTCAGTCGCGGCGTTAGTGCCTCAGTCCGAGATCGACGGGCGGATAGGCGAGAGCCAGTTAGGCGTTCAGGCTCGATTAATGTCGTATGCTTTGAGACGGCTTACGGCTATAATAGCCAGGACTAAGAGCGTAGTTATATTTATTAACCAGCTGAGAGCCGCAATTTCTACCGGTTACGGCGCCGGCCCGACTGAGACTACGACCGGCGGCCGTGCATTGAAATTTTATTCGTCCGTGAGGCTTGAGGTTAGACGAGGCAAGAAGATCGACAAGGGCGACGTGACTATCGGCCATGAGCTGTATTTAAAAGTCGTGAAGAATAAGCTTGCGCCGCCTTTTAGAAATGCGCACACGAGTTTAATTTACGGCAAGGGCATTCCCATGGGCGTTGCAGTTGTTGACATGGCGATAGATTATAATGTGATAAATAAAAAAGGCTCGTGGCTTGCATACAAGGGCGAGACTATCGGCCAAGGCAAAGAGGCCGTCGCAAAATTTTTATCTGAAAATCCGGAGCTGCAGCAGGAGATTATTGACGCTATCATGGCCGAGGTCGGCAAGGGCATGGGCTTGATGAATGTCAATGATGATAATAGTGACAGTGAAGTTGAAAGCGAGACCTCGAACGAGGATAAGAAGCTTGACGGCGAGGAGTTCGGCGAGTTCGACTTCGACAGTGCGGCTGAAACTGAAGCCGGTGAAGGCCAGCCCGACGGCGATGAGATTTTAGACTTAGACACTGACAAGTAATTAAAAAAATTAATTAAAATTAAAAAACTAACAGCCCTCCGTTGAGTTCATTGACGGAGGGCTGTTAATTAAACTAACTGCTCCGCGAAGTGCTTGGAAGTACTTGCAGGCAGGCGGAAATTTTTTAGCAATTTAATTCCGTGTTCATGTTAAAATTTTAAAATTAAAAACAATCAGGAATAATTTTGTATTTATAAATAAGAGGTGTTCAATAAAGATGCCGGTTGTTGTGTTTTTAATCTGTGCTTTTATATTCTTACGGCTTTGTTCTGCTGTCGGAGAGTATAGAGATCGCGGCGATAGAATTAAACAACAGACAGCGGAGATCGATAGATTAAATAAAATTATTGACGATTTAAAACAAAATAATATGTTATTTAAAAAACAGCAATATGTACAACGTACAGAAATTGATAAATTGAATAAAAAAATTGAATCACTTACAGCAAAGTATGAGTTCGTTCAGAACTTAAAAAAACAACAGGAAATACAGCACACTAAAGAGCTTGCTGAGCTCAATAAACGTATTAATACTTTAAAGCAGGATAATATAAACTTTTTCGAAAACCTAAATTTTACATCAAACATTGAAAATTATATACTCCACATATTAAAGAGAAAGTTTTTATAAAAGTTTGAGGCGCATTTCTATATTTTGATGATAATATTCTAAAACGTTTTAAAATTCCATTTACCCGCTCTATTACAAATCTTAATTGAGAAATTAATACGTTATACAAACGTTGATTCTCCGTAAGCGGTTGCTTGCTCCGGCGTTTTAGCGGATGAAGACTGTTCGCATGAATTTTTCTGATCCCTTGATAGCCTTTGTCTGCTATTACGCACGTACATTCTGATAATTGAAGATTACTCTGCTTGAACAGCTTAAAATCGTGTGTCCGGCCTCCTGAAAAATCTACGCTTAGTATTTCTGTCGTGCCGTAATCAATAACTATTTGAGCTTTTTGTGTATATTTCTTTTTCTTTCCGCTATAAAATTCTGAAGCCCCTTTTTTACACGCTGAATTTCACATTCAGTTGCATCAATTACTACAATGTCAGGCGCTTTTTCTTTTAAAGTACGTTTATCAGGTACTTGAAATTCTTCACATGAACTTAATGTTTTTTCAACAAGCCGAATTATGTCATATGTAGTACTTACTGATATTCCGTACTCTGAGGCTATATCTTCCATTGTTCGATAATTTTTGTAATAGGCAAAAAAAATACATAAACGATTCAATACGTTAATTTTAGGCGGCCTTCCTCCATTTTTATGGCTATCTATAAACTGTTGATTTAATTTGTCCAGCATGAGAAAAAATGTTTGACGTTTAACGCCAAAAATCCTTTGAAATTTTTCATCTGATAATTTTTTTATTTGTTCTATCGTTTTCATAAGTATATTATACACCTTTCCGAAAAAGTTTTATATTTTTGAAAAAAACATATGGAGCAGAATATCCAGTTGAAATTCATGAATTAAACGAAACCATTAACAATTTAACACAAGATAATATTGCGTTAAAAGAACAGCTTGAAGCACAAAAAATGGAGATTGAGCGTATAGAGAATGAGCGTGATACATTAGATAGTACAAATAAAAAATTAGATGATAAGCTAAAAGAAATGACATCAAAAATTTCTGAAGCAGCATCAAGCTATAGGGAATTATATAAACGTTTAAAATTAGCTGAATCTAATGAGACGCTTTTAAGAAAAACACTTCAGGAAGCCCCATTAGGGTTTCCTTCTTTATTGCAGGCTATAAAAATTTATGATGAACGTGTCGATGAAGCCGCAGTGCAATGGTTAATAAATAAACCGCATCCTGCTTTAAATGCTGCTGAAACGGTCAAGAAAGAAACAAGTAAACGGCGTGAGGCAGAGTATGAATGTCGGCAGGCAAAATTACTGATGGAGTATTATTTTAATATATTTCCAGATATTAAGGATAGAAAGGAAATATTGAGCGAGAATATTGCTGACATAGAAAAACCGGCAACTGATGATGAAGAAGATGTTTCAAGACGTTATTTGAGCGATGATGAATATAGAAAATTATCAGATACAGAACGTAATCAGTTAGCACTTGATCGTTTCTGGAAGCGCCGTAAATCCAAACGTCTCATAGGAAAATTATATGAACAGTATATAGGTTATCTTTATGAGGAAAAGGGCTATCATGTCGAGTATTTCGGCATATCAAAAGGGCTGGAAGATTTAGGCCGTGATTTAATTTGTAAGAACGATCAAGAGACATTATTAATACAATGTAAGAACTGGTCTCACTCAACGACGATTTATGAAAAACATATTTTCCAGCTTTTTGGCACGGCATATCATTATGCAAAAACAAATCCTTTCGAAAATGTAGCGATGGCTTTTTATACAACAACGCATTTATCTGATATTGCGAGAGCTTTTGCAAACGATTTTAAAATAACGCTTTATGAAAATTTTTCGCTTCAACAACCTTTTCCAATTATTAAGTGCAATGTTAATAAGAACGGCGAGCGTATTTATCATTTACCTTTTGACCAGCAGTATGACACAGTAAAAATTAGAATTAAAGAAGGAGACTTTTATTGTGAAACTGTTGCTGAAGCTGAGAAGGCTGGCTTTCGGCGTGCATATCGTTGGCATGGTACAGCGTTGTAATTTTTTATTTTAAT
>JAFUXM010000260.1 GCA_017470785.1 Synergistaceae bacterium | reverse complement strand
AACGCATATTAAATTAAGATTAGTAAAAATTTTAATAAAATTTTTGAGATTTAATTTTGTGCGGCTCATGACTGCGAGGCAGTGACTCCACATTAAGACTGTCTGCACGGCTAAGAATGCGCTTGAGTATATCACCCAGTCATGGCCTAAGACCGACATCACGAGCGGAATAACTAAGTTGCCTGCATTCGAGTAAATTATCGACGCGGTCTCGACACTTGTAAATTTAAAAAATATTTGCGTCACGCGCATTAGGCTGAATAAAATAATATGAATTAATATAGCTGCGATAATTGCGAGCAAAAATCCGTCGCGTATCTCGTCGCTGTATTGAATTTGAAAGGCATTAATAATAACGCAGGGAATTATAATATACACGCTTATAATAGAAAGAATTTTGCTGTCGGAGCTTTTTAAAATTTTAAATTTAACAAGCCCGAACCCGCACAGCATCATGATGCAGAATATAATAACCTGCTCTGTTAAAAGTATAGTGATATTCACGTTACAATTCCAGCTTTCGTTAAAAATTTTAATTTTTAATAATTATAATAAATTGTCCGATGAAAATTTAAAATTTCAGCGGGCAATTTTTATTTGTGCAATTTAAATGTGAAAAAAATTTAATTTAAAGTTTAACAATTTAAAACTATAATGCGCTATAATACTAAAATTAATTTTATTGCGTTGTGATTTTTAAATTTTAATTTAATTTAAGCGCGTAAAATTATTTTAATTTTTTAATTTTGGAGTGAGCATCAAGATGGAGCAGAAGAGAGAGACATTAGGAAGCCGGCTCGGCTTTATATTTTTGTCAGCCGGCTGCGCGATAGGCTTAGGCAACGTATGGCGGTTCCCGTTCATCACGGGCAAGAACGGCGGTGCGGCGTTCGTATTATTTTATATTATATTTTTAATTATATTCGTAACGCCGATTATGGCGATGGAATTTGCCGTTGGCCGTGCGTCGAAGCAGAGCGTTATAAAATCTTTCAAGGTGTTGACGCCTGAGAAGAAAGCTTGGTCGTTATGGGGCTATCTTGCATGGCTGGGCAATTATGTCTTGATGATGTTTTATACTGTAATTACAGGCTGGATGATTGCTTATACATACTATGCCGCATCAGGCCGTTTAGCAGGCATGAGCGTAGAGCAGGTCGGCGCTAATTTCGGCGCATTGCTTGCGAGCCCGGGCGAGTTAGTCTTCTGGCTGTTCTTAGCAGTGTTATTCGGCGGCCTGATTTGCTATTCGAGCTTGCAGGGCGGCGTCGAGAGCATCACGAAAGTTATGATGGCCGGCTTATTAGCTCTAATGCTTGCCTTAGCTGTGCGTTCTGTCACTCTCGAAGGTTCTGAAAAGGGTCTTGAATTTTATTTAAAGCCTGATTTCGGCAAATTATTTGCCGGCGGCTTTAAGGGCTTCGGCACTGTGTTATACGAGGCGTTAGGCCAAGCGTTCTTTACGCTTAGCGTCGGCATCGGCAGCATGGCGATCTTCGGCAGCTATATCGGCAAAGACCGCAGACTTACCGGCGAGGCTTTATGGGTAACTGCTCTTGATACGTTTGTAGCTTTAACAGCAGGATTAATAATTTTCCCGGCTTGCTTTGCCTACGGTGTGAACCCTGATGCCGGCCCGGGTCTTATATTCGTAACTATTCCCAACGTGTTTAATAACATGCCCAATGGTCAAATCTGGAGCGTCGTGTTCTTCTTGTTCATGGTCTTTGCTGCTATGTCCACTGTCGTAGCAGTATTTGAGAATATAATTGCAGGCTATATGGACATGTGGAAGTTATCGAGACAGAAGGCCACGACTATAACGGCTCTTACTGTATTCTTACTTGCAATTCCGTGCGCGCTGGGCTTTAACATCTGGAGCGGCTTCAATCCGCTTGGCCCGGGTACGATAGTCTTAGACTTAGAGGACTTTATCGTCAGCAATAACTTGCTGCCCATCGGCTCGATTATTTACTTATTATTCTGCGTGACGCGTTACGGCTGGGGCTGGGATAACTTTATAAACGAGGCGGACGAGGGCAAGGGCTTAAAGTTCCCGAAGGCTCTCCGCGCATACTTTACGTATGTCGTGCCGGTCGTTGTCGTGTTGATTTTATGCGTCGGCTACTGGCAGATCTTTGGACCAAAATAAACTGAGAAGCGTTTAAAATTTTAAAATAATTTAAAGCCTCTCGGTTAATCTGACACGGGAGGCTTTTTTATTTTATATATTTAATTATTAAAAGGAGGAAGTTGTTCGACATGGATCAAATGGAGAACAAGCGTGAGAGTTTAGCGAGCCGGCTTGGATTTATATTATTGTCGGCTGGGTGTGCAATAGGTCTCGGCAACGTGTGGCGCTTCCCGTTCATAACGGGACAGTACGGCGGCGCAGCCTTTGTGCTGATCTATATTTTCTTTTTGTTAGTCTTAGCATTGCCCGTAATGGTAATGGAGTTTGCAGTTGGCCGTGCGTCGCAGAAGAGCGTGAGCGAGTCGTTTAACGTGCTTTGCCCTGAGCATAAAGTCTGGAGCATCTGGGGCTATGCAGGCTGGTTCGGCTGCGCATTATTAATGATGTTCTACACGGTTGTGACCGGCTGGATGCTTGCATATACGTGCTACTCGGCCTATGGCATACTCGACGGCCTCACGCCTGAGCAGGTCGGCGGCGTGTTCGGCGAGTTGTTAGGCAATCCGCAGGCAATGTCATTCTGGCTTTTATTGACTGTAAATATAGCGCTTGTTGTGTGCGGCTCGGGACTTCAGCGCGGCGTCGAACGCGTGACGAAATTTATCATGAGCGGCCTGTTAATTATAATGCTTATATTAGCCTTCAGGTCAGTTACGCTTGACGGTGCAGATAAAGGTCTTGAGTTTTACTTAAAGCCGAGCCTTGCGAACTTAACTTCTCACGGCTTAGGCGAGAGCGTCTATGCTGCGCTTGGCCAAGCGTTCTTCACGTTGAGCTTAGGCGTCGGCAGCATGGCGATATTCGGCAGTTACATAGGCAAAGAGCGCAGCTTAATGGGCGAGTCGCTTATCATAGCAGGACTTGATACGTTCGTTGCATTAGTCGCAGGCTTAATAATTTTTCCGGCGTGCTTTGCATTCAATGTAAACCCCGGCGCGGGCCCGGGCTTGATATTCGTGACGCTGCCCAACATGTTTAATGCCATGTCCAATGGCCGCATCTGGAGCACTTTATTCTTTCTGTTCATGAGCTTCGCCGCATTGTCAACAGTCATAGCAGTATTTGAAAATGTTATAGCTTGCTTCATGGACAAATTCGGCTGGGCTCGTTTAAAGGCTTCGATTATCACATGCAGTTTATTATTTATATTAGCCTTGCCCTGCGCACTGGGCTTTAACATCTGGGCAGGCTTCCAGCCTTTAGGCGCTGGATCGGGCGTGCTTGACCTTGAAGATTTTATATTGAGCAATAACTTATTGCCGATTGGATCGCTTGTGTATATATTATTCTGCGTGACGCGCTACGGCTGGGGCTGGGATAATTTCATCAAAGAGGCCAACACCGGCACGGGCTTAAAATTGCCGAAAGCTTTACGCGCGTATTTAACTTACGTAGTGCCGTGCGTCTTGGTGATAATTTTAATCGTAGGCTACTGGGAGAAATTTTTTAAATAAAAATTAAATAAAATTTAATCAGGCCGGAGTTATTTGCTCCGGCCTTTTAATCTGCTGCAATGCAATTTATTCACTAATATTAATGGGCATTTCTTTTAACTTAACAAGCTTTAACTATAAAATTTTTCAAAATTTATTAAATTATTTAAAAAAAATTTATACAAGACATAACAAATAAAGGGCAAGGCGTGTTATAATAATTTTGCTAATAAAAATTACACACGTGGCTGGGGCTTTCGCCCGAGTCTTCCTTGTCCTTTTGTATATTATATCATAGGACAAGGGAGATAGTCACGCAAATAATTTATTTTTACCAAAAATTTTTTTCATAAGAAGGGTGGAGTTAGTATGTCCAGAAAAATTAGGCTTGTTGCTGTCCTGTCTTTATGCGTTGTGATGTTTGCGGCTGTCCAGCCTGCGTGTGCTGGGCCATTTGATGTCCCCACTCCGGGCGCGGGCGCTATTGGATACCGTAATGGTGAATTTTACGTAAAGCCGTCAGAAAGCGGTGCGGTTGCCGGAGCTAAAGCAGGTGCGGCCGTCGGATTTTACTTAGGAGGACCTGCAGGCGCAGCTGTCGGAGGTGCAATAGGAGGAATAGCCGGTTGGATATTAGGCCCCGCTGATTAAATATATTTTATAATTTAATTAAATTTTAATAATAACGCCCTGCAAGGTACGCTCACAGCCTGCGGGGCTAATTTAAATTAATTCAGGAGGGTTTACGTTATGAAAAAAGTTGCTATCATAGCTTTGTGCATTGTGATGTTTGCGTCTGTTCAGCCTGCGTGTGCAGTAATTGGGGTAGATCCCGCCTGCGAGACGCTCAAATTCATAGGCCGTGTGCTGGATGCTGTCTTTAGCGATAGCACTGAAGAGGAGCGTGCTAAAGCGTTAGAGTCTGAAATAATATACGAGATTACGAAGATTGTACTTACACCTACTACGACTGTTCCAATGCGATAATTTTAATAATTATATGCCCTGCAAGGCACGCTCACAACCTGCGGGGCTAATTTAAATTAATTCAGGAGGTATAAAGTCATGAAAAAAGTTGCTGTAATGCTTGTATTGTCGCTTGTGTTCGTCGCAGCGATGCCGGTAATGTCGTTTGCATTTGAACCCGTTAACGAACACGTGAGAATAGAAAAAGAAAGAACACTGCCCGATGGAACTCGTGTCAAGGAAACTACAACTGTCATAAAGCCGTCAAAAAGCGGTGCTAAAGCAGGTGCTGCAGCAGGTGCGGCTGCCGGAGCGACAATTGGAAGCTTTGTGCCTGTAATTGGTACGGGAGTTGGCGCAGCTGTCGGCGCTATAGCCGGAGGAATAGCCGGCTGGATATACGGACAAGCTGATTAATAATTTAATTAAATTTTAATAATAACGCCCTGCAAGGCACGCTCACAGCCTGCGGGGCTAATTTGTAAATAAAAATTTATAATTAAATAAAAGCTGCCGGATGCTAAATATTCGGCAGTTATATTAAAATTAAAAATATAAGAACAGCGCGATATGCAGCAAAGCGGCAAAGACGATTATAATTATAAAAAATAGCTTCTGTGTTTTGTGGCGGAAGAATATGCGGCCAATGAATGCGCCGATGAAGCCGCCGGCTATAGCGAGCAGATGCAGCACAGCTTCCGGAACGCGCCAGCCGTCTATCATGCTTTGCCATTTATCATATCCATAAAATAAGAACGTTACGAAGTTAATACAGACAAGCCAGCATGGATAAGGCGATAAAATCTTTCCGGCGAAGTACCATAGCAGGGCTGTTATCGCCGCCGCAATAATAAGAAAGTATAACCTAGGGTTACGTCTATAAAATGGTACACTGTTCATCCTATGCTTTTTAAATTTCTTAAAATAATTACGAGAAGTCCTCACTCCTGAACGCCTCCTATTAAAACTTAAGATAATTATATATTATAAAAATTTATAGATAGTATAATATTAAAAAATTATAAAGATTATAAGAGGCTTGATTATGAAATTCAAATCATGGAAAGTGTATATTATTGGAGTATTGTTTACTGAAGCTGCAGGCGTACTGTCTGCTTTGCTTTCACGTGAAGGCACAAAGCTATATAATGCTGCTATGATAAAGCCGCTGTTATCGCCGCCGCCTCTGGCTTTCCCGATAGCATGGACAATACTCTATGCTCTTATGGGTGTCGGAGCTGCGCGGGTGTTCCTTGCTCCAGCATCGCACAGCCGCACGAAAAGCCTTTGGCTATTCTTTATCCAGTTAGCATTTAACTTCTCGTGGAGTATTATATTTTTCAACTTTCAAGCTTTTAGCGCAGCGTTCTTCTGGCTGCTGATATTACTTGCGCTGGCCTTAATGATGACGTTATCATTCCGCAAAGTTGATATGCTGGCTGCAGCTTTGCAAATTCCCTATCTGCTGTGGCTGACTTTCGCAGGCTATCTGAACTTTAATGTATGGATGCTGAACTGACCGCAAGTCTAATAAATAACAGACGATCAGCCCGTGAATTTAAGGGCTGATCGCTTTAGCTAAATATCTTGCTTAAAATTTAAATTTAATTTTAATTTGCGAAAGTATATTGCGTCATAGCCGCAGGACTTTATGCACTCGCCGCAGTGTATGCACTCGCGGTCTCCTACATGTTTAATGTCAAGCTTGCAAGTCTTAATACACGCGTTGCAGTTCACGCATTTATTATTGTCAAGCTTCACGCCTAAAATATTAATTTTATTAAATAAGCCGTAGATTGCGCCCAACGGGCAGATAAATCTGCAAAAAGTTCTGTAGCATATAATGCAGGCCAAGCTTAAGGCGATTAAAATTATAAATTTATTCGCAAATAAAAATCCCAGCATGTTCAATAAATTATGATTAGCCGGATTGGCGATTAAAGCCAGCGAGCTTAAAGTCCCGACCGGACAAATATATTTGCAGAAACCCGGCGCAGCATAATATAAAGGCGTGATTATAACTAAATAAATTAAAATAAAATATTTTAAATATGCGAGCCAGCGAGTGAATTTGGATTTTTTTATCTTAAAGCCGGATTTAATTTTATATAATAAATCCTGAATAAGGCCGAACGGGCAGAGCCAGCCGCATATAAACCTGCCGAATATCACGCCGTAAAGCGCAATTATGCCTAATATATACCAGCCGATATGATAATTTAAAGATAATAAAGCGTTTTGCAGCGCGCCCAACGGACAAGCCGTAACTGCCGCCGGACATGAATAGCAATTCAGCCCGGGCGCACAAATAAATTTTAAATCGCCTCTATATATTCTGCCGGTTATAAAGCCTTTTAAATAAGCGTTGTATAATAACGCGCTGCAAACCTGAATTATTTTGCGTTTAAATTTACCCAAGACCTATGCACTCCATGCAAATATTACTGGCTTTAAATAGCACATCAAGTGCGCTGCCGTTCAATATTCCAGCTATGATAAATATAACAGCAAGAATTAAAATTAAAACTTGAAGCCTGCCCATTATTTAAGCTCTACAAGCAGTGCGTCAAGCGTCGGCTCGTACTTATCAACTTGAGCGCCGATAATCGGCTCACCTAAAATCTTGCCCTGACTGTCAACAAAGAAGCTCGTGGGATAGCCCATCACTGACTCAAGCACTGTCACGCCATCAGGCATCAAGACGTTAGGATACGTCACGCCTTCATCCTTAAGGAATTTACGCGCCGAGTTTAAAGTATCTTCGTCATATTTCGGCTCGTGCTCAATACCGATTATGCCGCAGCCCTTGGCCTGAAATTTCTTGTGAAGCTCGGCAAGCTCGCCCGTCTCCCTGACGCAGTACGGACACCATAAGCCCCATAAATTTACCATAGTGATTTTATTGGCCTTAAATAACTCTTTGCTCGAGATAACATTGCCGTCCAAGTCTTTGGCCTCGAACTCGATTACGTCATCAGCTGCAAAAGCCGCGCTTAAACTCACAAGCACTATAGCAAACGCTAAAATTAAATTCCTTAACATAATAACGCCCCCTGAATTAAATTTAATTTAATAAATTATAATTCATGCGGGGCGTTTTGATAAGATTATTTAACGCTTAGCGCTTAACGCTACAAGCAAATCTATTATTTTATTAACTTGACTTGATTCTTTTACGCCGGTCTTGCACCAGACGGCGAAGTGTTCGCAGTTGTTGCAGATTAAGTTGTAGCCGGTGCGCCCGAGCTGACTTCTTGCGCGGGCGACCGTCTCACTGCCGGAATATAAATGATAGTCTTTGTGAAGAGATTTTTTAACTTCCTGCCAGACTAAAGATAACGGCGAGTTATTATTTAATTTATTATTTATATTAATCTCATCATTATCAGGGAAGCTGCACACAGTGAAAGATTTTGCGCCGTTCAAAAATTCTTCAAGCGACGTCTCACGAACCATGCCGTTAAAGTCCGCCGGGCCTGTTGCGCCCGTGTAGTGAATAACTGACGGCTCATTGTCATTATTTAAAGCATAAACTCCATAATGATCATAAGCGCCGCGGTTTACTTTTATTACATCGCCGTGCTGAGCTTGTTTATTTTTATCAGCTAACGCAAGCTGCCGCGACAGATATATATTCAGTGCCCCGGCAGCAAGTTTTGCAAGCAAAGATTTTTGCATTAATTTAAAAATTTAAATCTCGTCAAGTATGCCTTTGCCGAACAGCTCGCTCATCTTGCTGCGGGCGAGATGAATTACGCTGTCGTCTATATACAAATGTGCCATAGCGAGCGCAGCGCCGATTGCCATTAAGTCGTCACCGAAACCCACACCCGGTATAAAATCAGGAATAATATCAAGCGGCAGGATAAAATACCCCAGCGCAGCATAGATAGTCGCCTTGATCGCAACCGGACAGGCAGGATTTTGCGTAGCGTAGAAAAGCTGCAATGCCTTATAAACTATCTCAGCTCCGGCCTTTTTAATCACGCTTGTAATTTTATCCCAGAAGCCCTCTTCAGAATAATTTTCTGCGTACTTCGCGTCAAGTTTCTCATCACCGCTTACAAGTTCCGGTATGATTACTTCACGTGAATTATCCTGTTGTAAAATTTTCGCCTTGGCCGCCGCGTACTCCTCTTCTGTCAAAGCGCCCGAGGCTCTTAGAGCCTCAAGCTGCTTTAAATCGTCAATTAAGCTCATTAATTTTTATTCTCCGTAATTTAATAATTTATAATTTTTAATTATAAACTATTAATTATAAAATGCATGGTTCAAGAGCTGGGATACGCCCTTCGATGTCGTCCTTGCCTCCTGATAAAAGACTCTTACCCACTGCGAGAGCCGCCCCTGCTGCGAGAGCCTTTCCCACACTAAGACCAGCTATCATTCCAGCAAGCGCTGCCGGTATAATCCTGTTTGCTCCGCTGCTTTCCATAACCATAGGCCTGCTATACTTCTTCATCTTTACTCATCCCTGCTTTCAATTTAATTAATCTCTTCCATTGCAGATCTCTAATAAAATCTACAAGATCACTCATCAGCAAATCCGGTTCAACGTCATACAAGCTGCAAAATTTACGCCGCAAATCGTCAATGCTGATTTTACCGTCCGCTAATTCCCACATATCCCGAGCAGTGCCGTTAAGATAATAAATATTATTATCATGACTTGACGCGATTAAAAAATCGCCGTCGGCTCTCGTCTTCACTGCGTTAAGCACTGGGATATAATTTTTCAATTTTTCGTAAGCAATATTCATAATTTACGCCGTAACGCAGTCCAGACGCGGAATGACCGGCTCAATGGCTGTCGCCTCAAATAGTTTAGTTACCAGTCTTCCGGCCGCATAGCCTCCAAGCAGCGCCGCCGCAATTGCAGGCACAGCTCTTGAAGCTTTAGCGTCTGCAGCGTTAATAACTGATGGTCTCTTATACTTTTTCATTTTAAAAGCTCAATCCTCCAGATTTTAAAATTTACAGCCTTATATCTTTATCAAAATAATTTCTATGCTCATGATTGACGTCCTCAAAGTCCTCGTAACTTTCTATATACTTTATAATTTTAGGATTTTGCCAGACGTCATGAGCTTTGCTGTCCCATATCTCGCAAAAGTCATTCTCTAATATATTGCCGATAACGAACGGCGCAGTGCAGTCAAGGCGTATATCACCGTTCGGCCTGATAATAGCGCCGGTGTTCGGGACGTTCAAGTTGCGCGTGAGCTGAATTTTTGCGCCAGAACTTCTTTGAACTAACATCCTGCCCGAGTAAATTTTAATATTATTCTCGATTTTATCAGCTAAAATATTTTTCTGTTCATAATTTAATATTAATCTCTCAGAATCATAAAATGCACGGCCGCTCGGCATAATCTCACCTAAAATTATTCCAGACGCTCCAAGCGAGTAAGCTAAATTGCACATGTCGTCAACTTCATGCAGATTTTCAGGTGTCACCGAGTGCGCTATCATAACCGGAATGCCGAGGCTTGAGAGCATAAACACCGCGTTCACTGCCTTGTCAAAGCTCCCTTCACGCTGCCTGAATTCATCATGACGAGCCGCATTAACGCCGTCAATCGAGATCTGAAACCATTTGTAACGATACTTTTTAAATCTCTTTGCCTTGTCAGGCGTCATTAAAAGTCCGTTAGAGATTACTAAAAAGCTCGTGCCGTCATCATGCAGAATATCCATGATTTCAAATAAATCTTCGCCTAATAATAACGGCTCGCCGCCTGAGATAATGCACTGGAAAATTCCGCCGCGCTCAACTAAGTATCTTGCAAAATTTTTCCAGTTTTCAGGCGTCATAGCATCCTGAAATTTATTGTCCTCGCCCGACTTGTTATAGCAGTGCCGGCAATGCACGTTGCAGTGCGTTGTCAATTCAAACTGAAGCGTTAAAGGCATTAAAAATTTTTCAGGATATAAATTATTTGCAATTAAATTTTTTAAATTCTCGGTTTCGTCTTTTGCTGCCTTTAAATCTCTATAAAAATTAATCTTGACTAAATCCTTCATGCTTGCTGCTCTCTTGCCTCCTTAAGTTTAATATATTTACTGCACAGTTCATTCAACATTTGCTCGTAGTCTTCAATGCTCATCGAACCTTTAAAAATATTTTCGTACACCCATTCATGACGGCATATATCAGGCCGTTTGTCATAAATGCTGCATAAATTTAAATCCCGATTAAGATACTTGCATACACCGTCGCCGCTGTCGAGGTCAAGGGTCAAGTCCTGCGGCAATTCATGCATGTGTTTGCAGCATTCGCCGCAGCAGCTGCACTTAAACATTTAATTAAATAATTTAAATTATTTAACTATACGAAGCGCCGCAGTTCCGGCACTTGCCGTTAAACACCGTGAACTTGCCGCAGTTCAAACATTTTTGTCCCTTGCCGCCGCGTCCGTCATTCGCAGGATTTGTCATCGTATAGCCGCACTGCGTACACTTGCCGCCTGTAGCTGATTTAAAGAACGTTAAACTTCCGCACTGCGGACATTTTGCTCCAGCCATGATTAACAGCCTCCAGCTAAATTTAAAATTAAATTTAAATACAAAAAATTTCCCGTCAAGGCACGCAAAAAAATTTTCGCGTCTCTCAACGGGAATTTATTTATTAATTTTATAAATTGATTTATAATAAAAAATTTCTGAGAATTTTTATAACAGGGTATAGTTATGGAGCGTCTGAGCGTCTGAGCGTCTGAGCGTCTGAGCGATTATAGCAACTTTGCGCACAACTGTCTACCCCTTTATTGAAAATTTTTATTGAAATTTTTCCAAAAATTATAATATTTAATTAATTTAATTGCAAATTTAATTTCAAAAATTTTTCATCAAAAATAAAACAGGCCCGGATTTAAAATTTTAAATCACAAGGCCTGTTTAAATTTTAAATTAAATTTTAAAATTATAAAGCTTAACCCGAAACTTAATCTTTTCAATGCGATATAATTTATTTTTATAAATTATAAATTATAAATTTCTTCGCAGGCTTTATAATTCAATTCATAAAATTCTTCGCGCGTCATCGAGCTTTTATCTTTAAACAGCAGGTCATACATAGCGTCAACATTGCAGAATACAGGACGCGTATTGTAAATTTCACATAAATTAGACTCTTGATTTAAATATTTGCAGATCCCGGCGCCGCCGTCCATATCTTTAAATAATTCTATGCCTCCGATATGACGGCAGCACCGGCCGCATTTGCTGCAATTAAACAAGCGCGTATTGTCTTTGAACTGACTGCGCTATGCTCAGCGAGTTTGACGTCAATTCTCCGTTCTCGGTCAATATCGGCGTATTGAGTACAGTCTTTACAGCCTGAGCTAAAGCGTATGACGCCGCCGCAGTCTCTTTATCTTTAGGCTTAAAATTCCTGAAGTCAGCGCCTCTGTTATTTATAACGTCCTGCAGAGCACCGGCCGCGCGTCTTAATCGCGTGTCAAGGCCTGTTAAAATACTTGCGAACAAATAAGCCCGATCTCTTATGGCATCGCACTTAACTGCCGCAGTCTTCATCTCTTCTGCAAATTTTCTTGCCTCGGCTCTGTTGCTCTTGGCATTTTCAAGATTAGTCTTAGCACTTGATCCCATGAACAGTCCTAATACTGCCAGAGCAGGAGCAGCGACCAAGCCGCCGAGTACCATCGCGCCGCCTGCAATGCCTGCGCCGCCGGCTGCAAGACTTCCGCCGCCTAAAAATGCAAGCGTCGCATTGCTCGCCGCCGCACCGGACAGCGCTGAAATAGCTGTGCCGGTAGATGCCGCTCCAAAGGCCATTGCCCCGCTGTACGCTCCATAAGCCGTTAACGCTCCGGCCGCACTCCCTACAAGACTTCCGCCTATTAAATCCGATGCAAAGTCACACATCCCCTGCAGCTCTTCAAGCGACTGCCTATCTGTTTTAAATTTCCCAAACTCGAAAAAATTCCCGTAATCTCTAAGCTCAACGTTCTTAATTTGCTTACAGACGTTTACAAAAATTGACATAGAGCCAGCGGCAACATGAGCTTTCTTGCTGCCCAAAGCCTCTAACGCTTTGCCGCTTGCGCTCCGGCTCGCATTAATTACCCTCTTGGCATCTTCGACAATGCGATTGGCCTCGCTGTTAATATCCTTGGCATCGCTGTTGTCGACCATTGCTCCAATAGTCTTGCCGGCTCCGAACAGACCAGTGGCTCCAATCGCAACCCACGCAAGTAACGGTAACGGCATGAAACATCCCCTCCATTAAAATAAAATTAAAATTAAATTTTTAAATTAAATTACAAAAACCTCATCGCTCAGCATAATATTCTCGAACTCATTCATGTTTTTAAACGCTGGCTTGCCCCCGAGCTTTAAAGTAATAGAATTAGCTCCGGCAATAAAGCCATTAATATCATCCGCGAATAAAGCCCGATCCATCTCGTCAAAGGCTGATTTAAAAGATTTAGCATAATCAGCGAACCAACGCGCAGCAAATTTTTCAAACTCAGCCCGGTATTCCTGCATCGCCTTTATCGCCTCTTCGCACTCGCGTTCGATCCTTATACGCCTTTCATGGGCAAATTGCGAAGCCTTAATGGCATTAACGAGCTGACTATAATATTCGCTTGACAACGCATAGCCGATCAAAGAGCCTATTGCCGCACCTACAACAGGAATGGGTATAGCCATTTGACCTATTGCCGCACCTGCTGAGCCTGATAAAAAGCCCGCGCCTTTATCGCCAAGCTCAAGTATAAAATCTTCTGTGCTTATATCTCCAGCTGCAAAACTTGAAACCGTCGAACCGAAAGTCATAATTGCAGCTATTGTGCCGCCTACAATATTGGACTTAGTAAGAGACTGTATAAGCTGATTCGAGGACTTTGAAAACGTCTGCTGCAATACAGTCATGCCGCCGCTCGCTATATAGCCGCCTCCGGCTGATAACAACGCGTCCTTGCCAGTGTCAAGCACAGCGTCAACCGCATCCTTTTCACCTTTAGCCACAGCAACAATATTTTTTATGCCGGATACTCCAAGGCCAGCAAGTCCGGCCGCTTTAGCGCCAGCAAGTCCGGCACTGTGTCCTGTGCTGACAATATTCTTAAATTTTCTACCTAATAATAAATTATCACTCTCGGCTTGAGCAGCTTGGCCGCGCTCAATTGCCGCCGCCCGGCCTTTAGCTCCAAGCTTTTTATTCTTCTCCGCAAATTCTTGATTGGACTTCGCCCCTTTCGCTGCGTTATTATGCTTTGAAAGCCCGGCGATATTTTCACGCCTGTTGCCGACCTCTTTTATATCAGCTTCAGTACTCCATGCGTCATTGTGATGCCTGTCATGAATATTCTTAAGCGGATCCGTATGATCCATCTCAGCCGCGTGTTCTGCCCATTTATCACCGTAAATGCTCTTAGCTTCCGCCTGAGTTTTAACAAGTTCCTCGCCGGAGATATAGTCCTTTGCATTGCCGCTTTTAAATATATCTTCTCTTGAGCTTCTAAGCGCCCCTTTATTCTCAAATTTTGCTCTCTCATATTCCCCTATTGCAAATTTCTTTGTCGCTGACTTAGCAGAACTTGCCGCCGACTTAGCAGCTGCGTCTGCTGCATGAACGAAATGCAAATTATTTTCTTTCTTTT
>JAFUXM010000259.1 GCA_017470785.1 Synergistaceae bacterium | reverse complement strand
GGCTTGTTCGGCCTTTTATTTGCTTTGCCTTTTTTAAGAGGCAGCTGTCCCCTGTAGTCAGCGCCCTCATAGCCAATAATCCTTAACGGCATATACGGGTCAACTCTCGTCTGGTTCTCAAGACCGACAAGACATATAACGGCCTCACCTGCCGGCGTCTTCCATAATTTTACAACGTCCCGCTCCAGAACGCGCAGCTCGTCATCGTCTGATGCCTTATAGTCCTTTCGAGCTTGAGCGTCGTATAAATCGTCAGGGTTCACCCGGTCACTTATGCCGTTCATAGCAAAGAACGCGTTGACTATATCGGCAAATACTTTATTATGCGACTCTAATTTTTTCTCCGATATATCCTTCTGCTTCATCAATTCAGCTCCGTGAAATATATTATTAAATATATTATAAACTATACGGCCTCGCCTTAGCCATGCCGGAAAATTTTAATTCAATCAACAAGCTGCGACGGGCAGGTCATTATAATCATCGTGCCGGAGGCCGGAGCTGATACGATCTTCATCTCGCCGCCGACAGTCAGCAGCCGCTCGCGTATGCTGAACAGGCCAAGCCCGAATGTCACTTTATCAGCATCAAAGCCGCAGCCGTTGTCCTCAACCGCAACCATGCTTTTATTTACGCCCCTGTTCACTATTATATTTACTTTCGTAGCGTGCGCGTGCTTTATCACGTTGAATAAAAGCTCCCGCGTCATTCGGTATAACAACACGCATATATCATCGTCAATCTGAATTTCATCCGCGCTGCCGTTAAATATAAATTCATAATCAATATTTCGCGGCTCAAGCATGTTTTTCGCTAATGCCTCAAGCGCCGGATTTAATCCAACTTCCCTCAGCACCGGCGGACTTAATTCAAATACTAAATTACGATTGCTCGCGATTAATTTCTCCGTGTTTTTAATTAAGTCGCTTATCATAACGCTTATATCATCCGGTAAATTTTTCTCGCTTAGAGTTCGCAAAGTCATTAGCTGCGATACAAGCTCATAGCCTAAGTGATCATGCAAATCCTGCGCTATGTCACGGCGCGTGTTCTCCTCACTCAACGTTAATTTAGTCGCAAGCTCGCGCAAGTTCTGCTGACTTCGCCTCAAATCCTCGTGAGAGTTCTTCCATTCTGTCCTGTCAATAAAAATTGCAGCTGCCATGTCCTGCGATACTGGGAATGCGACGGCCTCAAGCCAGCTGTCAACGTCCCGGCTCTCGCCCTCGCAGCGCACGCTTTTAAGCTCGTTAAAGCACTGCACGACTATATCGCCCCAGCGCGGCTCGGCCATCGGCCAAACGTCCATAAAGCTCTTGCCGATAATATCATCCCGTTTTAATTTCATCACCCGCTCATACGCCGGATTGACATCAAAAAATATAATATCGCTTGACGTGACAGGCCGCGAATAATTTTCACGCAGCTTATACAGCGCTATCGGGTCAAAGACTTTATCAAAAAATACTTTATACGAAAATTTTTGTGAGTTCATGATTTTAATTTTTATTATTAAATAATCAAAAAGAGAGGCCAAGCTGCGGCCTCTCTTAATTTTTAAATTAAATACATTATAAAATTATAAATAGCCGTTCTGCTTTAATAACTCTTTGGCTGTCTCGATATGACGGGCTGGCATCTTGATTACCGGTCCTGTGCAGCCCATCGCCGACTCGGCATATATATTAGCCTTCCATAAGACCTTCACGGCGTTATCTATCTCCAACACGTCAATTCCATGCAGCTCATCATCAGTCGGCTCTGCCGGAGGCGCTTTGACGTCCTCTTCAGCTGATGCAATTTTAGGCGTGAGCGCATCGATTTCCTCATCAAGGCCGGCCTTGCGGGCAGCCTTTAACTCTGCCTGCACTTTCTCAGGCAGGCCGCCGGCAACTACAGCTGCCGTGAAGGCAAGCGCATTAGCAATAACCGGCGCACCTGATGCCCGCGATACGATCGATACAACATAGTTCCAGCCCTCGCCGCACGACGGCCCGTAGCCCCAGCCCGTCGACTCGTACGAGCCGCCGGTCGTGAACGACGAGAACATCTTTACTAATACATTGCCCGTCAAAGTATCAGTCACGCAAATATCAACAGCGCCGGTCAATATATCATTGCCCCGCAGCACCGAGCCGCCGTCAGCTCTAACAGACGAGCCGAAAGTTATATCATAGCCCTTCTCCTTCATGTGCGTTAAAGCTCTGAACACCGGCTGCGCCGTATCGACATTCAATATTCCAACAG
This sequence comes from Synergistaceae bacterium, assembly GCA_017470785.1. GTDB lineage: Bacteria > Synergistota > Synergistia > Synergistales > Aminobacteriaceae > JAFUXM01. The sequence goes on along the minus strand of JAFUXM010000259.1, from coordinate 13,519 downwards.
TCGGCTTGGCAATGCCCAGAGCCTTAGCCGTCGCTATGCCATAGACTGCGTTGCGCAGCATGGCCTCGCCTCTCACGGTCGACGACGTTCCAGTTGTCGAAGCAAGTATCATCGGCTTGCCGCGCCCGGGCGTTAATACACGGCCTATGGTCGTGACGCCCAACGGGAACGGGAAGTGCATTGCTACAGCGCCGTCAACTTTGCCATCTTTCACTGCCGCCTCAAGCGTAGCGGCAATGTCGCATTCAGCGCACTCTATATATTCAAACTCGTCATAGCCCGGGACTTTCGGCCCGATTAATACCGGCTTGACGCTGCTGAACGTCTGAGCTGCAAGCCTCGCACCTTTAGCGATTTCCTCTGCGCCGTGCTCGCTGCCTGACGCCATTAATCCAACGCGGACTTTCGGCCCGCCGGACTTCGCAGACTCTATAATATCAAGCAAGGCCGAGCCGATTAATTTTTTAATCTCCTCACTCATAACTTCTTCCTCTTATATATACACTAAATTAAATTTTTAAATTAATTTAATTTTCCGGCAACTTCGCTCAATGCCTCGAGTATTAAGGACTTCACGTCCTCTTTCGTCACAGCCGAGCCTGCAGATGCAGCTTTACCCGTCGGAGCTTCGATTAAGAACGACGCGCCGTCGGCAAGATTTGTAAGTCTCGCTAAGAACAAGCTGCCCTTGCCTATGACCATAAATCTTTTAATCTTACCGGCATTAATCATCTCGCAGCCCGGGCCAATAAAAGGCACACCGGCCGGAATATGTCCCTGCGTGTGAGCAAAGCCTACCGTGCCGTGTTCTTTAATAAACTTCATCATGTCGGCCTTCTCGACAGCCTTCTTCATGACTGCAAGCGCCGCAATCATCTTGATATTAGCAAGCGGCACGTTGCCTGCGCCGGCCGGCTCTGTTATCTCGTGATTTTGAAGCTCAGGCGCAAATCTGTCGACATCTGCGAACGTCAAGCCTGCAGCCTGCAGCGGCTCGAAAGTTAATGCAGACGTGACGGCCTGCGGCGCACCGCCTGCGCCGACCGTGTGCTTGCCTAATACATCAAGCCGCATAATCGGCATCGTCCCGTCATCAGGCACTAACAGCACTGCAAAGCTGCCCACGCAATCCTCAAGCGCCCTTAAGCCTTTCTTAACGTGATCTCTGCTGTTCATGTAAAGCTTGGGTATAGAACCGCCTGCAACTACTGCAATATTCTTTCTTGCCCCTGAAGCTACCTGAGCCGCTGCGTTAATCATAGCATTGACCGGCCCTGCGCAGAAGCCGCGCACATCGCAGCCCGACGCGTTCAAGCAGCCTGCTACTTCTGCTATTGCCTTAGCAAAATTTCCGCCGGCTCTCTGACCTACGTCGCCTGCGCCCTCTTCCGAACACTCGATTACAAAATCTAAATCTTTAGGATCAAGGCCGCTGTTCTTTAATAAATGCAATAAGGCCAAAACGCCCGACGCTTTACCTGCTAAGTTCTCAAGCAGCACGTGCGACGTTAAGCACTGGTCAGTGGGATGGCCGCTGCGTACGCAGCCCACCGGCTTATTATCGTGATATAAATATAAGCCGCCGCGCTCTTCAACTTCAGTCTTAATCTCGGCAAGCTCGTGCATGTTCTTAGCTCTCACAACGCGCTTGACTATTGCTTCAGTGATAAACGGATCTTTGGCCAGTTTCTCGCTCACGGCCTCGGCAAAACTCTTCTCAAGCCATACAAGCTCGAACTCGTCGCAGGCCGAGATCAATCCTAAAAATTCATCTTCCGGCATTAACTCGCCTAACTTGCCGTAGCGCTGCGCCTTCTCATCGGGCAGCGGGTTCTCAGTCCAAGGCGTCTTTAAGCTTTCAAATTCTTCGTACGATATGCCGCCGATATAAGTCTGGTTCGGCGCATAGTGCAATGCCTGCTCATAAGTCTGCAAGTGCTTGGGCAGCGCGTCAACATACTCCTGCTCCTTACCGCTTGTCCGCGCCTCATGTGGCGTGCCGCCGTAATAGCTGCCGGTCTCCGGCGCATGATTTAAACAATACGCGTAACTCTTAATTCCAACAGTGGACATTAAAAATTATTCCCCTTTTTATTAAAATTTAATTTTAAAATTATTTATTAAAATAAAGCCCAAGGAAAATATGGGCTTGCCAACTCTCCCTTGGGCTGATTTTATTTCAACTTGAAATTTGCCTATTACTCAATCACGTTATTGCTGTATTGCTCGCGCATACCTTTAACGGCTTCTGCGAGCGCGTCCGGCTCAGGCACCATTTCCATCATGCTGATCTGCTCTTCCCAAGCTGCGGGGTCGCACTCAGCGCGAATAATGGGATCGAACACGTGATATACAGGGAGTCCCAACGAGACTCCAGCGAGAGGGCCTGCAAATGTCGGGTCGCCGGCTGTAACCGTCTCAGCATAAATCTCTGCGCCTTCTGCGTCAGAGCTGCCAAGAATTACAACGCAATCCGTGCCGTACTTATCAGCTGCGTCCTTTACACGCTGCTGGTTCTGCAGGTCCATCGCTCCTGCGGCGGTTCAGACAAAACACTCGGTCGCCGAGAAGATTACTTCGGCGCCGCTGTCCTTCAAACATGCTTCCATTGCAGGTCCCGGCACGCCGTCACGCTCACCGAGCAGTAATAATTTCTTTCCTGCTAATTTCCCCATGTCTGACACCTTCCTTTCAATATTATTATTTATTTAATTTTTAATTTAATTTTCAATTTAATTTTTATTTATTTTATATTCAGAACTTCTTCAGCAATATTTAATTAATTAATTTTAAAATTTTAAACAGCCGGTAATTTAAATTTAAATATCAGCTGTTTAATTCTCACTCACTCAAGCTAAAAACTTACATCAGCTCTTCGATCTTGGCCTTAATAGCCTCGATGGTCGTGTCATCGCCGCCGATGCGGCCGACTTCCTCGCCGCCCTTATAGAATAAGAACGTGGGCTGCTGCATAACTTTAAACATCATAGCCACGCGGCGGTTCTTCGACGTATCGACTGCGCAGAACTTAACCTTGCCCTCGTACTTCGCATCTTCAGCCAGCTCGTGATACTTCGGCTTAAGCGCCATGCACGGCACGCACTTCGGACCCCAGAAATCAAGCACCGCAAGCGTCTCGCTGTTCTTGAACTCAGCCTCGGCGTTCTCCTTCGTGATCTCTAAAACTTCTGCCATAATTTTTTCACCTCGCTTTCAACTTTTTAAATTTAAAATTCTTTTTATTCACGCTAAAACTTTAAATCAAAACTCAATTCAAAGTCAAGCGTTCAGAACATAAAAAACAGCATGAATTTAAATTCACGCATTTTACTAAATAAATATTCACGTTTTTTATTATAGATTTTGCGCGTGAGTTTATATTAAAATTTTTCGCAATTTAATTTTAATTTTTATTTAATTTTAATTCAGTCTTCGGGGGCAAAACATCGAGGAGTGAAAATTTTTATGAGACTTGAAATTGGAGCCTTTCACGTTAAAGATATAAAGTTCGGTGATCACACGGGCTACGCGAATGGCATACTGACGCTCGACAAAGAGGATTTATTAAAAGTCGTCCATGAGGACGAGCATATCACGACGGCTGACTTAAAGATCGTGCATCCCGGCGATAATATTATATTATGTCCGGTCAAAGAGGCAGTTGAGATGCGCTGCAAAGTGAGCGGCGGCCACGGAATTTTCCCGGGCGTCTTAACAGAGATGGAAGTAGCAGGCTCAGGCCGCACGCATTGCCTTCAGGACTGCTCACTTATAGTTGTCGGCGAACATGCAGGCGGCTTCCAAGACGGCGTCATTGCCATGGGCGGCAAGTACCAGCATCATACGATCTTCGGCGACATGCCCAACTTAGTCTTAGTTGCCGACACCGACGAAGAGTTTGAGCGTCACGAGCAGCAGAAGAAAAATCATGCGCTGCGCTGGGCCGGTATGAGACTTGCTGAGTACATCGGCCAGTGCGTCAAAGATTTAGAGCCTGAGAATATAGAGGTCTATGATTTGCCTTCAATTCCTGAGCGCAGCGACGAAGTTAAAGCTCTGCCCGGCGTGCTGTACGTGCTGCAGCCTCAGACCCAGATGGAGACGATGGGATATAACACGCTGATTTACGGCTGGGACGGAAACCATATTCTTCCTACCCTGATGCACCCGAACGAATTGCTTGACGGCTGCATGGTGTCCGGCAGCTTCATGCCGACATCGTCCAAAATTTCTACTTATGAGTTCGCCGTCAATCCTATGATTAAGAAATTATATGAGCAGCACGGCAAGACGATTAACTTCTTGGGCGTGCTGATGTCGACCTTAAACGTTAAAATGGACGAGAAAGTCAGATGCGTCAAGATGGCCGGCCAGATTGCGACTAGCCTCGGCGCTAAGGCAGCTGTAGTAGTCGAAGAGGGTTACGGCAACCCCGACGTCGATTATACGGCAATGCTTGTTGAGCTTGAGCGGCTTGGCATTAAGACGATCGGACTTTCGGACGAGTGCACGGGCCGTGACGGCGCGTCGCAGCCCTTAGTCTCAATGAACCCTGCCACTGATGCTTTAGTCACAACCGGCAACGTCTCGCAGATGTACGAGTTCCCGGCCGGTATGGAAGTTATCGGCGAGCTTGAGGCTCTTGCGCGCGACGGCAACTCCGGCGGATGGGAAGGCTGCATCAGACCCGACGGTTCATTCGTAATGGAGAACAACGGGATGTTCTGCGCCAATCACATCAGCGGCTATTCAAAGAGAACGTGCGCCGATTTTTAAGTTTAGGGGGCATGAATAATTATGAAAGCTATACATTATATTAACCAGTTCTTTGGACAGGTCGGCGGCGAAGAGATGGCCGACCAGACGCCGATTTTTCACGATAAGTTAATCGGCTGCTCGATGATGCTTAACGCCATGGTGAAGCCTGATATAGAAGTGACTAATACTATAGTCTGCGGCGATAACTATATCACTAATCACACTGACGAGGCGTTAAAAGAAATTTTCGCGTGGCTTGATACAAAAGAATTTGATATATTCTTTGCAGGCCCGGCGTTCATGGCTGGCCGTTACGGCGTGGGCTGCGGCATCATCTGCAAGGCAGTCTCCGAGCGTTATCATGTGCCTGTAATCACTTCAATGAACGAGGAGAACCCGGGCGTTGAAGAGTATAAAGCTATTGCTTATATCTTCAAGGGCGGCCGTAAAGCTACGTTCATGAAGGCTGACATGACGCCTATGGCAGCATTTGCCAAGAAGATTGCGAAGGGCGAGGAGCTTTTGCCTGCAGCTCAGGAAGGGTACTTCCCCAGAGGCGTACGTTCTGAAATTCCGCAGCCTGACGGCATTATCGCAGCTGACCGCGTTATCGATATGCTGCTCAAGAAATTAAACGGCGAGCCGTTCCAGACCGAGTTAATCATCCCGAAGATGGAGAAGATTCCGCCGGCAGCTCCGGTGCTTGACTTAAGCAAAGCGACTATAGCGCTTGTCTCGTCGAGCGGCGTTGTTCCGGTTGCCAACCCTGACAGGATTCAAAGTGCATCGGCTCAGAAATGGGGCAAGTACGATATTTCCAAACTTGATAATTTGCCCGAGGGCGTGTTCAAGACAATACACGCAGGCTTTGATCCGGCGGCTATGTGCGCAGTGCCTGACAGAGGCATTCCGGTTGATGCTATGCGCTACTTTGAGAAGCAGGGCAAGATCGGCAAACTTTATGACTGGTTCTATGTCACGGTCGGCACAGGCACGACGCAGGCTTTTGCTGCGAAGTTCGGCAAAGAAATTGCGCAGGAACTTCACGATGCAAAAGTTGACGCAGTAATTTTAACGTCAACCTGAGGAACTTGCACTCGTTGCGGTGCAACGATGGCAAAAGAAATTGAGCGCAGCGGTATTCCGGTCACGATGATGTGCAACTTAATCGACGTCGCAAAGACGGTCGGTGCGAACCGTATGGTTCAGACGGTGTCAGTGCCTTATCCCCTTGGAGATCCTGAACTCAGCAAAGAGGCCGAGTGGCAGCTCAGAACGAGCCGCGTAGGCGCAGCACTTGACGCGCTTGCTACTAAGGTCGAAGAGCCGACAGTATTCCCGTCAAAATTCTAAATTAAAACACATAAGCTGGGGCAGATTTTAATAATCTGCTGCCAGCTTTTTTGTGTTTGAATTAAAATTTCATGAAAGGAGTTAGAAGATTTTAATGGCAGATAATAATAAAAAAGAAGAAGGCCGCGACTTTTTAGTAACGGGCTCGGCAAGCGGCGCTGACAAAGTCTCGAGTTTCAACACTGTATATTTAGTCTCGATTGCAATTACTTTCGCGATAGTTGCGTGGGGACTTGCGTCGCCGGACAGCTTCGGCAGCTTCGCTAACGCGTTATTCAACGGCCTGACTAAATATTTCGGCTGGGGCTATTTATTAACAATGAACGGCTTTGTTATATTCTGCATAATCTTAGCCTGCTCGAGATTTAAGAGCGTGAGATTAGGCAACCCTGAGGACAGGCCGGAGCACAGCAATATTTCATGGTTCGCTATGTTATTCTCAGCTGGTATGGGCGTTGGCTTAGTATTCTACGGAGCAGCCGAGCCGTTAATTCACTTCGGCAACACGCCTTTCGGCGCAGAGCCCGGCAGCATTCAAGCGGCGCGTGACGCAATGCAAATATCGTTCTTCCACTGGGGACTTCACCCGTGGGCCGGCTACGCTGTTATCGCTATGCCCATGGCTTATTTCCAGTTCAGGCGCAACAAGCCGGGATTAATCAGCTCGCTGTTCATTCCTATAGTCGGTGAGAAAGCAGTTGACGGATTATTCGGCAAAATTATAGATATTTTAGCTATCTTCGCGACGCTCGCGGGCATCACAACGTCATTAGGTTTAGGCACGCTGCAGCTCAACAGCGGCATGAGCGCGATAATGGGCATGGACAAGACGACGTTCATTCAGGTCTGCATAATAATTTTCTTAGCAATTTTCTACACCGGCTCGGCTGTACTCGGCATTGACAAGGGCATTAAGTGGGTCGCGAACTTTAATTTATTTATTTGCTTGTTATTAATGGTCTTGTTATTCTTCGTCGGGCCGTCGCTGCCGATTATAGGCTCATTAATGACAGGCATCGGTGACTTCGTCAGCGGCTTAGTTAAAGAAAGCTTCAGCATGGCGCCCTACGGCGGAAAATATGAGGCTCACTTGAACAACTGGACGCTGTACTACTGGGCATGGTGGATCGCTTGGGCGCCGTTCGTCGGATCGTTCGTAGCAAGAATTTCACGCGGCCGCACAATCGCCGAGTTCGTTGCCGGAGTGTTAATCGTCCCGGCCTTGGGCAGCTTCACTTGGTTCGCGATATTCGGCACGTCGGCTTTGCACTTGCAGCTCGTGCAGGGCATCGACATAGCCGCGCAGGTCACTAAAGATATTTCGGTCGGAGTATTCGAGCTTTATAAATATTATCCGTTGGGAACTATCATGTCATGGATGATGCTTATATTAATCACGACGTTCTTTGTGACGTCGGCCAACTCGGCAACGTTCGTGCTGTCGATGTACTCGAACTACGGCGATTTGAACCCATCCAAGTCGAAGATGGGCGTCTGGGGAATTTTGATGGCTGCGTTGGCTGTCGTGCTGCTGATGACCGGCGGCCTGCAGAACCTGCAGACTATCTCACTCACAGCTGCGCCTCCGTTCGCAATCATAATGGTCTGTGCTTGCGTCTCGCTCTGGAAGTCGTTATGCAAAGAGGAGGCTGCGGGCAATTTGTAAATTAATTTAAAAATTTAATTTGATATAGATTTAAGCGTGAGGGCGTTATTAAAAATAAATGCCTTCACGCTTAAATTTTTTTTGTAAAGTTGAATTTGATTTATGACGAAATTTATTTATAATAAATTTTAGTTATTTAATATAAACTGAAATTAATTTTATTTTAAAATTAGTTTTAGATATAAATTTAGATTCGACTGGGGGTCTTATCTACTATGAAGCACATGAAACACGCGGCGAAGTTTATTGTGTTATGTATGCTTGTTCTGGCTTGCGTCTCGCCTGGCTGGGGTGCTGCTGGGACGTTCGCACAGCTTAGTGACAAACTTAAAAATGGCGGTACAATCAATTTAGATCAGGATTATACTTACACGGCTTCAACCACTGAAAGCACAACCGAGCCCACGTCAATTACTATTGAAAAAAATACTACTATAAAGGGCAACGGCCATACCATTACTGGGACTGGTTCATCTGCACCAGTTTTCATTTGTAAAAGTGATGCTGGCACAATCGTCATCGATGGGCTTACTATCACTGGCGGGACAGGAACCGGAAGTATAATGGCTAATGCTGATACTAATACTCTGGGCGGAGGTATTCAGGCTGCGGTAACAGAAGGCAGCAAAACCTTAAAGATTACAGTGAGAAATTGTACTTTCACTAACAATACAGCTGTTGACGGCGGTGGTATTGGCGGTTACACCGAGGGGAATAGTGCAAAACTTGTGCTTCGTGTAGAGAACTGCTTTTTTAAAGATAATAAAGCTCACTACGGCGGCGGCATTTACAACCTTGCGGCATGGGGCGGTGAGATAAGCTTTGATATATTGAACAGCAGTTTTGACAGTAATGGCACTCATGATTCATGGAGTTTAGGAGCCGGTGCTGGTATGGCAAATGAGACAGGCGGATATAGCGGGAATACCACCCCATCTCCATCGGCCTCTGCAAATGGGACGTTAAAAATGACCGCAAGAAATTGTATATTCCAAAACAATGGAGATACAAAAACGGCATACGGAGCAGGAGCTTTTCAATCTACAGATGGCGGAGCTGTAAGTGCTTTGTTTGAAAATTGTCTCTTTGATAAAAATAAAGCTGCTAATGCCAGTGCAAATGGTTATGGCGGCGGATTTATTTCCATTGGTGGTGGCACAGCGAGCGACGCCCTCACTTTAACGTTGAAAAACTGCACATTCACCAATAACACAACAGGCGATTCAGGCTTCGGCGGCGGATTTTGCAACTGGCAGAATGCTAACGGCAGCTTGAATACCGGGGTGGTGAATTGTACTTTCAAAAATAATACTGCCGGTTATGGCGGTGGATTATTTAACCGCAGAACTTCCAATACAAAAGTAACAAACTGCACCTTTGTAAGCAATACGGCTAAACAAGACACTGGCGGTGCAGAAGTGCATATCAGAGAAGGTAAGATTGCTTTGACTAATACAATCTTATGGAATGGAACTGCTGCTAATGTCGCTAAAACTGATGCTGGGAATGACAGTGCTGCGTCTGCGTTTACTTTAACCAACTGCGCATATCCGGCAGGTGCAAACTTTGATGGCGGCACTCCAGTTTACTCACCAACGCTTGCGGCGAGTTGGGGCAGCAGCCACTCATCAAACACGTTTAAGATTAATAACGTCAGTCATACGGTCTATAAACTCAGGGCTACCGACGATACATTAATTCGCGGCGGCACTAAGACCGCCGGAGTGCCTGCAACAGATCAAATAGGCATGGCTCGCGGCATTTCGAAGCCGAGTATAGGGGCGGTTGAATTTTTATCGCCTGACATCAGCACGGCAACGCTGCCCGAGGGTACGGTTGACACGGAGTACAGCACAACTTTAGCAGCGGCGTTCGATCCGGCACAGAGCGGCGCGGAGTTCAAATGGAGCAGGGCAAGCGGTACGCTTCCGACGGGCTTGACGCTTGGTGAGACCGACGGCAAGATCACAGGCACACCGACCGCTGCGGATACGTACACGTTCACCGTGAGAGCGACCGGCTCAGGCGATATTTATAAAGATTACAGCGTTGATAAGAGCTTCACGCTCAAGATCAACGCCAAGCCTGAAGAGCCCAAGCCAGTTATCTCAAGCCCTGACATCGGCACGGTATCAATCACAGTCACTAACGCAGTCGGGGCTAATAAGACAGCGTTTACAGTGCAGTCAAAGGATATAAAGCTCGTCACGACGAGCAATGACTTGACCGCCGGAGTGAAGGTCAACGGCACTGCGTATAAAGTCGCATCGCCGGATGCGACACCTAAGTTCTCAGTCAGCGCGGGCAACGCAAAATTATTGGGCGCGTACATGACCAACGACGACAGCAACTGGAAGAATACCAGCGATTTGGACGCGCTTAATATCTTGGACTTGACGGCAATCAAAGGCCAAGAGGCGTTCAGCGAGACTGAGCCGGATTATTATAGATTCCAGTTCAGCGTCAGCGACGATCATTACTTTATACTCGAGCTTGCAGTTTTATTAAGCGGTGAGCCGATCCCAGCACCTGCGCCTGAGCCAGTACCTGAAACTGAACCTGAGCCAGAGCCTGTAGTAATAGAAGAAGAAACTGTGAGCGGCAGTGTTAATGCGGACACCGAGCCGATCATGGTCGACGGCGAGACTTATTACTTTGTTCCGGCCAACGGCGATAATAACTTGGTCAAGCAGGATGCGATCGGCAAGTGGCAGCTGCCGCAGAAAATTGATTTTAAGTATGTCGGAGACGGAATAAGCGGGCTGCGCCTGCGCACGCAGACTAACCCGAAATATACTGAGCCGATCAAGGGCGGGCAATTTAACCCTGACCTCGATGGCAGATATAGTACCATCGGCGCGGATTTGTCAGCTACGCCGGTGCACGCCGGCACAATCTTTCTCATCTGGCTCAAGCCAGTCGGCAGGGCGCTGCCGTTCATGAAGAATTTTGCGCAGTCGGGCGCAGCACGAATTGCAAAAGTTGAGAACGGTGAGATAGTCGGCGCAATGGTCGTTCAAAATGCTGTTGCAAGCGGCGACATTGACGAAGAGATAACGACGCTTGTTATCGACACGGCGGACTTGAGAGATCCTGACAGCACGGACGTTAAAGTCCCTGTGCCGCAGGGCAAATATTCTATAAGCTACTCGACTTTGTTCGGTGAGGTCAGCGGCACGTTCAGTGAGGACATTGAGTTGGCAGCGGCCAACTACGAGGCGCCGACTCCGGCTGTAGTCCCTGAGCCTGAAGAGCAAGAGGAAGATGACAGCACACCGTCATCAACGAGCAGAAGCGGCAGCGGCGGATGCAATTCCGGCTTCGCAAGTCTCGCAGGCTTCGCAGTTTTAGCTTTAGCTTTAAAATTTAGAAAGCGCAGAGCATAATTATTAATTAATTAAATTATTTCAGGCGGGGGCGTTATGCTCCCGCTATTTTTTTGATTTTCGCGATTTGATATAATGAAATAAAGGCTGGTGATGCTGATAAATGTTATGGGGAATAATAATGATAATAATACTCGGAGCGGTGAGCGCATTTTTCTCGGTGGCTGAAATTTCGCTTGCGGCATCGAGACGTATGAAGCTTAGGCCGCTTGCTGAGAAAGGCGACTTGCGGGCGGCGCGGGTGCTGAACTTTCAGGAGCAGCCCGGGCTGTTCTTTACGACCGTGCAGATTGGATTAAATTTCGTCGCGATACTTGCCGGAATAGTCGGCGATGCGTCGTTTGCGCCGCTGATATTTGACCGGCTGCCAAGCTCAATGCCCGAGGCCGTGCGGAATCAAATTGCTTCGGGTTTGCCGTTCATAGCTGTGACGTTATTTTTTGTCTTGCTCGCAGATCAAATTCCTAAGCGCATTGCAATGGCCATTCCTGAAAAGGTCGCAATGCGGACTATAGACGCTATGAATTTTATAATTAAAATCTGCGGGCCGCTGGCAAGCGTGTTAAATTCTATCAGCGGCGGCGCATATAAACTATTAGGTCTGCCTGAAAAAGAGCGCAATGATATTACGTCAGATGATTTATACGCGGTCGTCGAGGCCGGAACAATGGCCGGCTTGCTTAGAACTCAGGAGAAAGATTTAATCGGCAATGTGTTTGAGCTTGATGTGCGCACAGTGCCGTCGGCGATGACGTCACGAGAGAATATAGTTTATTTTGATATAAGCGAGGACGAGGAGAACATCAAAAATAAAATTGCTAAAGAGTCCCACTCGACTTATCCGGTCTGCAGCGGCGATATTGATCATATCATAGGCTATGTTGATTCTAAGTCGCTGCTCGAGCGGGCGATCAGCAATCAAAGCCTGACGTTAAACAAGGGCTTTGATATTAGGCCGCCGTTAATCCTGCCTGACACTTTGACGCTTGCTGAGGCAATGGATCACTTTAAAGGCCGCGGCGAGACTTTAGCAGTTGTGCTGAATGAGTACGCGCTCACGGTCGGGATATTGAGCCTGCAGGATATTATGCTTGTCTTGATGGGCAATATCTCAGGTGAGGACGAGCAGATCACGCAGCGTGACGAGAGTTCGTGGCTGCTTGACGGCGCTGCGCCGATTGAAGACGTTAAACATGTCTTGGAGCTTGACGAATTTCCTGATGAAGAAAATTACGAGACCGTCAGCGGCTTCATGACTTACATGCTGCGCCGCATCCCGCACAAGATGGACTCGATTATTTATAATAATTATAAATTTGAAGTCATGGACATTGAGAATTATAAAATTGGGCAGTTATTAGTTACGCGGTTAAATTTAAAGCCTGAACCTGTTAATCAGGAAGAGAAAGGGGACAGTGAGGTATCATGATAAATTACGCGGCGGCGGCGCGGGGCGATATTCCGGCGGACTTAGTGATAAAGAACGCGAAAATCGCAAATGTATTTACGCTTGATTATGAGCTTGCTGATGTGGCAGTCTATGCCGGTAAAATTGCCGGAATAGCTGATAGTTACGACGGTAAAGAAATTGTTGACGCGGACGGCAAGGTGTTAATCCCGGGAATGATTGACGGCCACGTGCATATTGAAAGTACGATGCTTGCGCCGCCGGTCTTCGCCGATGAAGTAGTTAAACGCGGCACGACTGCCGTAATGGCTGACCCGCATGAAATTTCCAATGCGCTTGGCATGGCCGGCCTTGAGTACATGCACAATGCGAGCTTCGGCCTGCCGATTGATATATTTTTAGGTGCGCCGTCGTGCGTGCCCGCATCGCAGTTTGAAACGCCGTATGAAGAACTGGACATGACGGCGATTAAGAGCATGTTTGAAAATAAATTATGTCAGCACTTGGGCGAGATGATGAACTTTCCGGCAGTGATAGCCGGTGATGCTGAGGTCTGGGGCAAGATCGCCGCAGCCGGTGACGTGCCGTTAACCGGCCATGCGCCTAATGTATCAGGTAAAGCGTTAAATGCCTATTTAGTCTCGGGCGTTAATTCAGATCATGAGTGTTCTAATATTGATGAAGCGCGTGAAAAATTACGGCGCGGTATGTGGCTGATGATACGCGAGGGCGCATCGTTCCCAAATCTTAAGGCTTTATTGCCGCTGTTGAAAGAAAATCCGTTGTATTATTCGCGCTGCATGGCCGTGACTGACGACGTAACGGCGTTATATTTATCTGAGGTCGGCCACATGGACGCAAAAGTAAAGATAATGATTAAAGAAGGCTTGAACCCGTTAATAGCATTGCGCTTAGTCACGTTATCGCCGGCTGAGTATTTTAGATTAT
>JAFUXM010000258.1 GCA_017470785.1 Synergistaceae bacterium | reverse complement strand
TGCATAATCGCAAGGCGCTGCTGGAGTTCACGGGACTTAACGCAGCGAGTTTAAGCCTGAAGATTGACATTAACTCGGCTCTGGGCGTTGACGTAAATGAAGAGCTTGATGCGCTGCATGAGCTGCTTGATCAACACGAGGCTGTGCCTTTTATATTAAACGGCGAGCCTCAGGGCGACGGACTATGGGCGCTTGAGAGCTTGGACGAGGAATTTAGCTTGATTAATAACAAGGGCGAGTTAGTGCGCGTTGAATTAAGCTTGAAGCTGCGCGAGTATATCGAGCTTGAAGTAGAGGAAGCATAGACGATGGAGATTGACATTTTAGCAGCAGCACTTGATGAAGTCGACTTTGCGCCGGCAAATATTTATCTCGAGGTGGCACAGAACGTGCGGACTATCTTGACGACGCAAAAGTATTCCGTACCGCTTGACCGCAATTTCGGCTTGAATGCAGTCATGCTGGATAAGCCGATGCCAAGAGCACGGGCAGCACTTCAGGCCGAGATTTACAACGCGATTAGAAAATATGAACCGAGGTGCAAGGTGCTGCATATCGGCTTTGAGGCTGATCTCGACGGCAAATTAGTGCCGAAAGTGAGGATTAAAATCAGAGATGGCGAAGAGTGAGTTGTTTGCGAGCCTGAACGATATTGTTTTCGCTGAGAAGTCACCCGTTCAGGTGGAGCGCGATATAATTAACAGTTACGAGGCCTACACAGGCCGGAGCTTGGCACGGGGCGATCCAGTCCGGCTGTTCTTGGAGACAATCGCGCTGGTGATAATTCAGCAGCGAAACTTGATTGATTACGCAGCGAAGCAGAATTTGCTTGCGTATGCGAGCGGCGATTATCTGGATCATATTGGCGCATTGTTAGGCGTTACGCGGCTTGAAGCACAGGCTGCGGTCACGACGCTGAAATTCACACTGAGCGCTGAGCAGCAAAGCGCAGTGATAATTCCGGCGGGTACTCGCGTCACGCCCGACGGCAATATTATATTTGCGACACTAAACAGTGTAGAGATAGCCGCAGGAGAGTTAGAGGCTGAAGTCAGCGCGGAGTGCACTGTGACAGGCACTGCGGGCAATGGATTTTTAGCAGGGCAGATTAAGAAGCTCGTTGACGTGTTCCCGTACGAGATGAGCGCGGTCAACATCACTGACAGCTCCGGCGGGTCTGAAATTGAAAGCGACGAGAATTTTCGCGAGAGAATTAACATAGCGCCGGAAAGCTTTAGTTCAGCCGGGCCTTACGGAGCGTATGAATATCTGGCACGCAGTGCGCATCAGGACATTATTGATGTCGCGGTGTTAGGGCAGCCGTACGCAGAGCCCGGCGTAGTTGAGATTTACCCGCTGATGACCGGCGGCGAGCTGCCCAGCAGTGATATATTAGAGTTAGTGCTTGCGGCTTGCAGCGCTGATAACAAGCGGCCATTGACTGATTTGGTCTTAGTCGGCCAGCCCGAGACAGTGAAGTATGAACTCAGCGCAAAATTTTTTATCGACCGGGCGAACGCGTCAAGTGCAGCAAGCATCAAGCTTAGGGCTGAAAGTGCGTTTGATGGCTTCATGCTCTGGCAGCGCAGCAAACTCGGCCGCGATATTAACCCGTCGGAGTTAAATCATAGATTGGTAGAAGCGGGCGCAAAGCGCGTTGAAATTTACGAGCCGGAGTTCGCAGCTTTAGAGCCGTGGCAAGTCGCGATTGCTGCTAATTCTGAGTTGATTTACGGGGGGCTTGAGGATGGCTAAGGACTTAATAAATCTCAGCTTGCAGCACGTCGCGCCGAGCAGCATTAAAGATGACAAAACTGTCAGCGCAGCCATAAAGTCGCTCGATCCTGAGCTAAACAGCGTCTCGCATGATATTTGCGAGGCGTTTATTTTATCCCGAATTGACGAGCTGCCGGAAGTGTTGATAGATTTGCTGGCGTGGCAGTGGCACGTTGACTATTACGAGCCTGATTTGCCGCTGGAGACTAAGCGCAGCCTGGTCAAGACTTCGATAGCATGGCACAGGATTAAAGGCAC
>JAFUXM010000257.1 GCA_017470785.1 Synergistaceae bacterium | reverse complement strand
CCATTTATCTATATTCTCGCCGCTGCGGTTAGGCAAAGTCAAAATTTCTATATAATTATTTCTGGCTTCCCACGGGTCAGCAAAAAATTTTAATGCTTCCTGTTCATATAAATCTGCCAGCTTATCACGCAGATTATTAAGCGCGTCGCGTAACGGCCCGCGCCACTCCTGATGAAAGTTCGGAGTTCCGGTATTGCAGCCGCAGTTGCTCCGCCACCGCTCGACACCGTGAGCGCAGCTCCACGACGAGTTCTCTATAATTTTAACTTCCTGCTCCGGCGGATAAAACTCTAAGAACTCGCCGTACACAGTCAGCTGCGCATCCGACGAGTTATCAATAGTCTCAAGGCAATAGGCCAAGGCCATGTCTCCGTATCTGTGATGATGACCGTAGGACTCGCCGTCGGTCGCAACGTGAGATAATACAGGCCGCCCCGAGTCAGCATGAGCATCTATTAACTGCCTTGCGAAATATACGCCGTCGTTTAACAAACCCTGAAACGCAATTTTTTGCGACAATAAGCCGTCATAAAAGAATAAAGCTATGCTCTTACCCGAAGGCAATTTGCATTTATAAGCGCAGCGCGTGTCAACGCTGCCGCCTCTGACATCGATCCACTCATCGCGGCCTGCAAACCGCACGGCCTCAGCCTGATACGGCGACAAGACCGTGAACTTAATATTATTCTCGGCCAAGACTTCAAGCGTCTCAGTATCAACTGCGCACTCAGCCAGCCACATCCCCTCGGGCATACGGCCAAAACGTTTTTTAAAATCGCGCACTGCCCACTTGACCTGCGTCTCTTTGTCGCGCCTGTTAGCAAGCGGCATAATAATATGATTATAGACCTGCGCCATCGCCGGCCCATGACCTGAAAATCTTTTCCGCCCTATCTCGTCCGCCTCGATAATAGCCTTATAGCATAACGCGTCATGCTCCTCAAGCCACGATAACAGCGTCGGCCCAAAGTTAAAGCTCATTCTGGAATAATTATTGCAGATCTTCGCGATCTCGCCTTTGGAATTTAAGATACGCGACGCAGAGTTGCTGCTGTAGCACTCAGCCGAAATCCTGGCGTTCCAGTCATGCCACGGCGCCGCCGACTCCTGAATTTCAACCGTCTCAAGCCAAGGATTTTCCCTCGGCGGCTGATAGAAATGACCGTGAATACAAATATAGCGGGGCAAAATCTAACATCTCCCTAAAATTTAAAAATAATTTTATTTTAATTTTTTAATTTTTATTATGCTATAATTATTTTATACCGCCCGGGAGAGCGCGGACGGAAAATAAACGACTGCCGGTCAGGTGGCCTCCTAACCGGACAAGTTGATAAAAGTAAGTCGGTTATTCAGCGTTTATTTCTTTTTTATTGAACGGATTAAGGACGCTATAGCTGTTATTAACTGGGCAATTGCCCGCAGCAGTTCGGCAAAGTCTTTCATCTGCTCTCACCCCCAAGTTGCCGGGGAGAAATTTTTAAAACCTTTACGACAGTTCCCCGGCAAACTGTCGGGGACTCTCCAACCTTACAGCCCATCCGAGGGCTGTAGATCCTCCTAATTAAATTAAATAAATTTAATCTAATCTAAAATCATTTTATCATAATCAAATTAAGCTCTTAATTTTCAAAGCCGCTCGCCTTAGCGCCGCTCTCAAAATCTAAAAGGCTTCTAAAATTTCCCTCGACCATCGCGCCGACATCTTCTTCAGTGTAAAAGGCAGTGTGCGGACTGATTATCACATTAGGAAATGATCTTAAAATCGCAAGCCTGCGGTTTAACATGACTTCACCCGTCAAATTATAATAATATAACCCGTTCTCGAACTCCAACACGTCAAGCGCTGCGCCGCCGACTTTGGCCGTCTCAATGCCCCAGATAAGCGCGTCAGAGTCAATTAATTTTCCCCGCGCCGTGTTGACTATAATAACTCCGTCCTTCATCTTTTCTAAATTTTCTTTATTTATAACATGATAATTTGCGTCATTAGCGTTCATGTGCAGCGTAATTATATCCGCCTGCTCAAAAATTTTATCAAGGCTTGCATACTCAGCATATTTTTTAACTTCTTCGTTTTCATACAGGTCATACGCTAAAATTTTACAGCCGAAGCCCGACAAATGCTTTATCACAGTCGCACCGATCTTGCCGGTGCCAAGCACGCCTATAGTCCGCTGCGAGAAGTCGCGGCCAAGTTTATTCTTAAGCGAATAGTCCTGAAGCTCGACCCGCTTTAATATATGCGCAAATCTACGCGTGCACGCCAGCATTAACATAATCGCGTAGTCAGCTACGCCCGTCGGCGTGTACGACACGTTATCAACCTTCATGCCAAGCTCTTTAGCCCGCTTCAAGTCAACGTGATCATAGCCTATCGACCTGCATAAAATATATCTCACTCCGACATCATGAAACGCCTCGAGCATCTTCGCCGACATGTCGCACGGCGTGCAGCTCACTCCGTCGCTGCCCCGCGCAAGCTCAATATTTTTATTAATCACCGGATAGTCAGACGTGTTTACAAAATCAATTTTATACTGCTCTTTAAATTTATTGCAAAAATATAACTCGTCAAACTCCCTCAGCGCGTAAAAACATATCTTCATAACTTTTACAACTCCCCCCGCAGCAAATTTTTTATTAAATTAAAAAACGGCCTCGAGTTCAACTCAAGACCGTTTTATTATAATTTAAATTTAAAATCTCACCTAAGCAATTATTTTTTATCTTTAAGATACTGCGAGATATATAAATTTCTTTCTGATATTTTTAATTTTCTGACTTTCAAAAATTTTCTGGCGGCATAACCGTTATCTACAGGCTTAAAATAATTATCATTCACTCTGCCTATAACATGATACCAGTTCTCCGGCTTGTCTCCGTGATGCGCTGCATTAACAATAAGGCAATCCCTCTTGGACCTATTGACATGAAATAAAACTTTGCCATTGGGAAAATCTTCACGCACATTAACTTTATCGCCTGCAGCATTTGCGAACATAGCATTATCATATAAAGCAAACAGACGCGACATTTTCGCAGTCATGTTATGCCAACCTTTATAACTTATTGCAGTTATCCTGTTATTTTCTGTCGAAAAGACAAGACTGCCCGGCGCATCCGACTCTGCTTCCCAATATACAGCGTATTCATTCGGGGCAACTTGATATATTGCTTCTTTTCCAAAAAATGCTCTGACGGTTTGCATTGACGAACCGACCTTTATTCCGTTTGCAAAAGTCAATTCCTCGCTGTTCGTCCAAAAGCCTGCCGCATAACTTTTTGACCATGTCTTATCAGTGTAGCTGCGGATTAAAATATAATAATCAGCGTACCAAGCCCGCGCATAAACCGTCTCGTCGCCGTTCATTTCATCTTCAATAAATTCAACATCCTGAAAATTATGTTTGCCGCTCCAGCTTATTTTATTTGCCGCCTCAGTAATGCTGGCAACAAACTTTTCAAATTTTTTTTGATGCGAATTTGAATTTCTTGCAGCGTCAGCAGCCGGCACAATCAAAAGCAAGAATAACAATAAACAAAATAATTTTTTAATTTTCATAACAAATTTCACCTCGCAATAAAAATTTTATTTAAAAATTTTTTTAATT
>JAFUXM010000256.1 GCA_017470785.1 Synergistaceae bacterium | reverse complement strand
TATAGCCAACGGCCTTGGTCAGGCAAAGTATATTGACGACAGCGCCGCAACCACTGAGCAAGAAAAAGGAGTCAATCATTTCGTTGATTTCGTCGATGTTAATAATCATACTGATACCTACGCCGGGACGTCATCAAATTCCGTTGACGGCACGTTTGTAATTCGGTCGGCTGTTGCCGGAGCTGCCGGCACGCTCAGGTTCTCCAGCAAGAGCGAGGATTTAATTAACGCCCTGTCTCTCAATACGCTGACTGAGGCTAAAGAGAGCACATATACTGTCAGCATTGCGGATGCGCACACCGGCGAAAATGTAGTTGAAGAGACTACGATTACCGGAAACCGGCTTATGGGTGCGCTTCATCCGAACGTTGACGTTGAGTTTGACGCCATGAAGGGCGTAACGTCAACATGGAATAACAATACGAAACAATTCGTCACTAACACGACCACGCCGCAGACAACTACCCTGCATCTTGCCGACAACACGATGACGTTCCAGATCGGTGCGAACGAGGGCGACGACATGGGCGTTAACATCGGCGATATGCGCAGCCACGCGTTAGGCCTTGACAGCGTGCTTGTAACTGACAGAGACTCAGCGTCGCGCTCGATCACTATAATCGATAACGCGATCGACAAAGTCAGCACTCAAAGGGCGAAGCTCGGCGCTTATCAGAACCGCTTAGAGCACACGATGACGAACTTAGAGACGTCCAGCGAGAACTTGAGCGCAGCTGAGAGCCGCATTAGAGACACTGACATGGCCAAAGAGATGATGAACTTCACTAAGCTCAATATCATGCTTCAGGCCGGCAACTCGATGTTAGCTCAGGCGAACCAGCTGCCGCAGAACGTTTTAAGCTTAATCCGGTAAGCTTAATTTAATTTAATATTAATTAAGTTAAATGAGGGCGAGGCTTGTTCACCCGTCGGGGGAACTTATGACAGCAGCCTCACCGGATAGAACTCCCCCGACGCAGTGTAAATTAACGAAACACTTTGATATTCTTCCGCCGGAGCTTATAGTCCGCCCGGCGGGAGATTTGAAAGAAAGTCAAGAAGCGCAGGGAATATTGAGCAGTGAAGGCATTGAAGAGATGCTTGAGAAGGCGCTCGAGGCAGTAGCAGCTATGACCCCGCGCCGCAATCTGAAGTATGAGATCATCAAAGAGGCTAATTTAGTTCAGGTTCAGGTCATTGACACGGACACAGGAGCTATAGTCCGCAAGATACCAGCTGATGAAATTGTGAGCCTCGTTGAAAATATCAGGCATATTTTGGATGATCGGCTTGACGTTACAGCGTAGATTAAATTAAAATTATAAATAAATTAACTAACGTCCCTTTGCAGTACCCATGCGAAGGGACTTATTTTTAGATTTAAAATTCAGGAGGAGACTATGTCACAAGATAATTTTAAATATGATTTTGAAGCTGCGGCAGAAAGTTTAAGGGCGTACAAAGAGGCTAATCAAGATAGAGTTAACGAGTTAAAGCGCTGCTTTATAATCGGCAACGGCCCGAGCTTGACGCCCGAGGAC
>JAFUXM010000255.1 GCA_017470785.1 Synergistaceae bacterium | reverse complement strand
AAGAAGTACAAGCCGGACATGGTGCCGCTGGACTTGATAAACGAGGTTGTTAAGGCCGGTGTTTACGCAGCGAGCGGCATGAACAAGCAGTCGCCTATTATTATCGCGGTTACAGATAAGGAATTGCGCGGCAAGCTGTCAGCCTTAAACGCTAAGATCGGCGGCTGGAAGCCGGACTTCGATCCGTTTTATAATGCGCCGGTTGTCTTAATTGTGCTTGCGGATAAAAATATTGCGACGCACGTTTACGACGGCAGCCTTGTAATCGGCAATATGATGCTGGCGGCTCACTCGTTAGGGCTTGGGAGCTGCTGGATTCACAGAGCCAAAGAAGAATTTGAGATGCCCGAGGGCAAGGAGCTTTTAAAGTCATTGGGCATCGAGGGCGAGTACGAGGGCATAGGCCATTGCGTGTTAGGCTATGCTGATTGTGAGGCGGCAAAGCCGCTGGAGCGCAGAGATAACAGAGTGTTTTATGTAAAGTAAATTAGAAATTAAATTATAAACAGGAGATATACAGGAGGATTTTATCATGGCAAAAGTTGTAGGAATTGACTTAGGTACTACTAATAGCTGCATAGCGGTGCAGGAAGGCGACCAGACGACTATTATCCCGAATAACGAGGGAGCGCGTACGACGCCGTCAGTAGTGGCATTTACGAAAGACGGCGAACGGTTAGTCGGCCAGCTTGCGAAGCGGCAGGCGATAGTCAATGCAGACCGCACTATAATCTCGATTAAGCGCGAGATGGGGACTGATTATCGCAAAGAGATCGACGGCAAGAAATATACGCCGCAGGAGATCTCAGCTATGATTTTGCAGAAATTAAAGCATGACGCTGAAGAGTATTTAGGCGAGAAAGTGACGCAGGCGGTTATCACAGTGCCGGCGTATTTCACGGATGCGCAGCGGCAGGCTACGAAAGATGCCGGTACTATTGCAGGCCTTGAAGTGCTGAGAATTATTAACGAGCCTACGGCAGCTTGCTTAGCTTACGGCGAAAATCGCAAAGAAGAGCATAAAATTTTAGTGTTTGACTTGGGCGGCGGCACGTTTGATGTCTCGATACTTGACGTAGGCGAGGGCGTCTTTGAAGTGTTAGCGACGGCCGGCGATAATAGGCTCGGCGGCGACGACTGGGACAATAGAATAGTCGAGTGGTTAGCAAGCGAGTTTAAGAAGAGCGAGGGCGTTGATTTAAGAAACGACGGCATGGCCATGCAGAGGCTGAGAGAGGCAGCTGAAAAGGCAAAGATAGAATTATCTAACATGACCGAGACGACTATATCGCTGCCGTTTATTACGGCCACGCAGACCGGCCCTAAGCACTTAGAGATGAAGCTTACGCGTGCTAAGTTTGAAGAGATGACGGCTGATTTGCTTGACCGGACTGTTGTGCCGACCAAGCGTGCCCTTGAGGACTCCGGACTTAACGCGAGCGAGGTTGACAAGATTTTATTAGTCGGCGGTTCAACGCGTATGCCGATGGTGCAGAAAAAGATAGTGGATTTATTAGGCAAGCAGCCGACGAAGGGCATTAACCCTGATGAGTGTGTCGCGGCCGGTGCTGCAATTCAGGGTTCGATCTTAGCGGGTGAGCATAAGGGCAATATAGTTTTAGTTGACGTAACGCCGCTGTCGCTGGGAATTGAGACGTTAGGCGGAGTATTTACTAAGATTATCGAGCGCAACCGGGCAATTCCGGCTAAAGAAAGTCAGACGTTCACGACAGCAGCCGACAATCAGCCGCAGGTTGAAATTGCAGTGTTTCAGGGTGAGCGGCCAATGGCTCAGGACAACGTGAAGCTCGGCCAGTTCGTTTTGGACGGCATCGCGCCAGCGCCGAGAGGCATTCCTCAGATTGAAGTAACGTTTAATATTGATACTAACGGCATATTAAACGTCTCGGCAAAAGACAAAGGCACAGGCAAGGAGCAGAAGATCACTATTCAGTCGTCGAATTTGTCGAAAGATGACATAGAGAAGATGAAGCAGGCTGCCGAAGAGCACGCTGAAGAGGACAAGAAGCGTCATGATGCGGCGGTAGTGCATAACGAGGCCGAGGCGGCAGTGTTCGGTGCTGAGAAATTAATGAACGAACTCGGCGAGAAGATGAGCGCGGACGAGAAGGGCAAAGTTAATGCGCAGCTTGATGATTTAAAGCACGCTATCGAGCATAACGACACGGCTGGAATGAAGAGCGGCACTGATAGCCTGAATAAGACAATACACGAGTTCACGACGCGGCTCTATCAGCAGGCAGGTGCGCAGGGCGGCGCAAATCCCGGCGGCAATTTTAATAATAATAGCAATAATAATAGCAGCAATAATGACGGCGAGACTGTCGATGCTGAGTTCAGCGACAGAGGCTAAATTAAATTAAAATTAATTAAATAAAACACGGGCCCGGCTTTACATGCCGGGCCTTTTAATTTACTTGGCTTAAAGCTCGGGGCGTTTTATTTTTATGATTTATTTTGAATTTCGTGATAGAATATAGGGACAGCGAAGGGGAGCTGTAACCCTATTTAAAAACTTAATGCTCCCGGTTTAACCGAACAGCTCATTCCATAGTTTGATGATTTGAAGTACTATTAGAACGAATTGGGCTAACAAAAAGAGCACAGCGGCGAGTTGCTTTATCTTGGAGAGATAGTCTCGCCGCTGCTTCTTTCCGGAGTTTTTGCGTCTTGCCACAACAAACACCTTCTTCCCACAGAGCGGACTCCTCGCTGGCAGTAAGCCTCTGTATCTTACCCGAGCCCCTTCTGATAATATATTTTAGCACAAATAAATTTTGAAATTTTATGCTTTAGCATTGCTATATTACGGCAGTTTTATTTTTATGATTTATTTTGAATTTTATTGTATAATAAAAGCAAGCCGTTCGGGCGAGATCGAACGGACTTGCGTTGAAACTGAAGGCCGTTGAAGTTCGGGGTGTGCCTACCCCTCGCTTAGCTTAGAGCCTCAGTTTAGGATAAAAGCCAGATTACGAATCGTACTATCATTTCAAAAACTGTTGCACACGCGCCAGCCACGGCGACGTAATGCAGCAGTTTTTCTATGAGTTCCAAAAACTTCATCTGCGTATCACCTCCTTCCCTGTTACTGCATAGGTCAGAGGACGATAGCCCCTGCGACCTCGTACGTTAATGAAAACCGTACGCCTCGCCGTGTATATTCTATCACAAGTTCATAAATTAAAATAAAATACCCCGCCGAGCTTGATGCCCTGCGGGGATTTTTAAATTTTTATTTTTATAACTTTCCCGCCGCCGCATTGACGGCAGGAATTTTAATTAATTATTAATTTATTTAATTACTGGAGTAAGCTGAGTACCTGCTGCGGGAGCTGGTTCGCCTGGGCGAGCATACTCGTGCCGGACTGGTTGAGGATCTGGAGCTTCACGAACTCCATCATCTCTTTGGCCATGTCGGCGTCTCTAATTCTGCTCTCGGCGGCGGTCAAGTTCGTAGCGGTCGTGCTCAGGTTCTCGCTGGTCCACTCAAGGGCGTTCTGGTATGCGCCGATCTTAGCGCGCTGCCTCGAGACCTGCGTGATTGCGCTGTCGAGATCGCCGACTGCCTTCATTGCCGCTGCGCGGGTCGTGACGTTCACGCCCTTAATTCCAAGAGCCGATGCTGACATGTTGCCGATGTCGATGGCCATGTCCTCGCCCTCGTTAGCGCCGGTCTGGAACACCGTGCTGCTGTCCGTAAGGTGAATTACAGCCTCGTAGCCGCCGGCAGAGCTCAATATAAAGTTCTTGTCCTTCTCGCTCCAGTTT
>JAFUXM010000254.1 GCA_017470785.1 Synergistaceae bacterium | reverse complement strand
CGGCGCATGGGGCATAAGTCCGGCGCGGTGGGCTTCGCTGTGTATCTTGATATGCTTGAGCGCGGGGTTAAATGATGAGTGAATATTTAAATATAGCCTTGCCTAAAGGTCGGTTAGGCCAGCGTGTTTACTCGCTGTTTGAGCAGGCCGGTTATGACTGCGATGATTTGAAGACAGGCGATCCCGGGCGCAAATTAATATTTGAAAATAATTTGCTTAATATAAATTTTTTCTGGGTCAAGCCGTCGGACGTTCATGTCTATGTTGAGCGCGGCGCAGCTGATATTGGAGCAGCGGGTAAAGATATTTTAGATGAATATAATCCGGATGTTTATGAATTATTGGATTTAAAGACCGGAATTTGCAAAATGGCCGTTGCTGCGCCTGAAAAATTTATTGAAGAGCCGGATAAAGTTCTGCGCGTCGCGACTGAGTTCCCTAATATTGCAGCTAAGTATTATGCAGGTCTTGGCCGCGACATAGATATAATTAAATTAAAAGGTTCGCTGGAGATCGCGCCGATAATCGGCTTAGCAGATGTTATAGTTGATATAGTCGAGACCGGCACGACATTGCGCGAAAATAATTTAATTATAAAAGATATTATTATGGACATAAGCGCAAGATTAATCGTGAATAAATCGAGCTTTAATTTTAAATTTAAACGCATAAATGAATTAATTAATAAATTAAATTTTAATATTGAAAAAATAAAAAAATAGCGTATACTTTTTGATAATACTTCTATAGCGTTTTAGTCTGAGGAGTGGGTTACTTGCCCGCTCCTTATTTATATATATTTATTTTATATCAGGAGGCGGGGCGTGTTGAGTGCGCGGGAAAGGAAGGAGAAGCAGGAGCGTATTGAGCGGCAGGAGCGGCGCAGCGAGCTGTTTAAATTAATAGCTGAGAAGGTCGAGAGCCTTGGCTATGAGTGCGTGCATGTCGCTTTAAATAACAGCTCCGGCCTTAGCATTCAAATCTTGATTGATTTGCTCGGCGGAATAAATTTAGATGACTGCGAGCGCGTGTCTAAGGCTGTAAATTTAATGCTTGACAAGCTTGACGAAGAGGGCAGCGAATATTTAGCCGGATTAAGAGGCCGTTATTATTTGGAAGTAAGTTCGCCCGGCATTGAAAGGCCGTTGTTCAGCATTGAGCATTATAAAAGATTTGAGAGCCGCGATGTGCGCATCAGACTTGCCGAGCCTTTGGACGGCCGCAGGAATTTGACCGGCAAAATTATTTTGGCTGATGAAAAAAATAAAATTATAAAAATTTATATAAAAGAAGAAGAAAGGGAGATGGCCGTGCCGTTTAATATAATCAAGGGCGGCAATCTCAAAGAGGAGGGGCTTGGCTAAATGCACTTGGGCCGCGAATTTGTATTAACCGTAAATCAAATAGCCGATACGCGCAATATCGACAGGGGCGAAATTATATCAAGCCTTAAGGCTGCGCTTGAATCGGCCTGCAAGAAGCATCAGGGCAGCACCAGCAATTCTAACTCTAATTCTAATGTCGAGGTTGATATTAATACTGAGACTGGGGACATAGAGCTTAGCGAGCTGAAGACTGTTGTTAAAGACGCTGACGCATTGACTTCGCCTGATACGCAGATTACGCTTAAAGATGCTAAGGCGTTGGGCTTTTATGATGCTAAAGAGGGCGAAGTGTTAAAAATCGCTAAGGACTTTTCAAGCTTTGGCCGCATAGCTGCGCAGACTGCACGGCAAGTTGTAATTCAGCATTTAAAGGATGCCGAGCGCAAGGTCATATCAGAAGAGTTTAAGGGCAAGCTGCACGAGATAATGCCCGGGGTAATCTTTAAAGCTGATTATCCGGATCAAGTATTAGTCAGGCTGAGCGATCGGACTGAAGCTACGCTGCCCAAACGTGAGCAGATACCCGGTGAGGTCTATAAACTCGGCGATAAGCTGCAGTTCTTAGTGTATGAAGTCAGGGATGATACGCGCGGGCCTAAAATTATAGTATCGCGCACGCATCCAAGATTGTTGAAGAAATTAATGGAGCGTGAAGTGCCGGAGATACGCGAGGGCGCACTTGAAATTAAGGACGTAGTGCGTGAGGCCGGCGTCCGGTCTAAAGTTTCACTGGAAGTGCATGATATTAACGTTGATCCCATCGGCGCGTGCGTCGGCAGCTCAGGCTTGAGAATTAAGAATATCAGCGATGAGCTGAAGGGCGAGAAGGTGGATATTATTACTTGGAGCGACGATCCGGCGAGTTATATTCGCAGTGCGTTAGCGCCGGCGCAAATCGCTAAAGTCGATATTATCTCAGATAAAGAGCCTAATAAATCGGCTAAAGTTTATGTATATCCTGACCAGCTGTCGCTTGCAATAGGCAAGGCCGGTCAGAACGTCAGGCTTGCTGCAAGGTTGACCGGCTGGAAGATTGACATTGCTGCGCTGGCCGGTGAGAAGATGCCCACGATTCAGGATTTATTCCATGATGTTAATGAAGTTAATTAAATTAAAAATTTTATTGAAAGAAAGGGGACGCGCATTTGAATAATAAAATAAGGATTTATGAGCTGGCAAAGAAGCTAAAGAGAGAGAGCAAGGAACTCATGGCCGTGCTTGAAAACTTGGGCTTTAAAGTTAAGACGCATATGAGTTCTATAGATGCGGAGACGGCGCAGGCCGTTGAGGAAATATTGGCCGACGTTTCCAATCTTAATAATCTTAATAATAATAATAATAAAGCTAAGGCTGAGGCAAAAGAGCCGGAAGTTAAAGAAATTAAAAAAGAAGTAATTATTAAAGAAGAAGAAGTTAAAGATTTAAAAAAAGATTTAAAAGTTGTAAAAGAAGCAAAGCAGGAAGTTAAAGAAGTTATTAAAGAAGTAAAGCAAGAAATAAAAGAAATTAAAAATAAGGAGACTAAGGCTATTAAAGATAATAAGCAGGACGGTTTAGTTGAGAGGCCGCCGATTGTAACGGTAATGGGGCATGTTGACCACGGCAAGACGACACTTCTTGATTATATTCGTCATTCAAATGTGACGGCGCAGGAGGCCGGCGGTATAACGCAGCATATAGGCGCATATATAGTTATGCATGAGGGGCGGCCAATAGTATTTTTGGATACGCCGGGTCACGAGGCGTTTACGGCTATGAGAGCGCGGGGTGCTAACGTTACGGATATAGTTATATTAGTCGTGAGCGCTGACGACGGCGTTATGCCGCAGACCAAAGAGGCCATTAATCACATCAAGGCAGCCGGTGTGCCGTTAGTCGTAGCGATTAATAAGATTGACAAACCGGCGGCTAATCCTGACAGAGTGCGGCAGCAGCTGACTGAACTCGGAATTTATTTAGAGGGCTGGGGCGGCGAGGTCGGAGCGGTTGAAGTCTCGGCCAAGACTGGTAAAGGCGTGCCTGATTTATTGGAGCGCGTGTTGCTTGAGGCGGAGATGCAGGAGCTGAAGGGCAGACCGGCGGCCAATCCTGAAGGCGTTGTTATTGAAGCGCGTTTAGACAAGGGCAAAGGGCCGGTTGCAACTGTAATAGTAAAAGACGGGACGTTGAAGCACGGCGATATAGTTTTGTTTAACTCGGCGTGGGGCAAGACGCGGGCATTATTTGACTGGGCAGGCAAGCCGATTAAGAAGGCTGGTCCGAGCATTCCGGTTGAGATATTAGGGCTTGATGAAGTGCCGCAGCCCGGCGAGAGCTTTAGAGTTGTGAGCAGCGAGCGTGAGGCCCGGGCGGCCTTGATGGAGATTAAGGCGCAGGAGCGTGATGCAGGTGCGCAGGCTAAAAGAACTTCGCTTGAGGATTTATATTCGCAGCTGCAGGAAGGGCAGATACCGCAGTTAAGTTTAGTTGTGAAGTGCGACGTGCAGGGGTCGCTTGAAGCGTTATGCGCATCGCTTGAGAAGCTTGCGACTAATGAAGTCGGTGTGTCGATAGTGCATAGAGGCGTAGGCAGAATAGCCGAGTCGGACGTTATGCTTGCATCGACTTCGAGTGCGGTAATAATCGGCTTTAACGTGCGGCCTGATGCTAACGCTAAACGGGCGGCTGAAGTGAGCGGCGTTGAGATACGCGTCTATAATGTTATATATGATGTAATAGACGATGTCAAGGCGGCTATGGGCGGTTTATTAAAGCCGGTGCTGCGTGAGGAGACCTTAGGCGAAGTTGAGATACGCGAGATATTTAGAGTGCCGAAGGCAGGTAAAATAGCAGGCTGTCATGTAACGCGCGGCGTTATTAAACGTACTGGGAAAGTGCGGGTTATACGCGACGGCATAGTTATATGGGACGGTCGGATTGCGACGCTTAGGCATTTTAAAGACGAGGCGCGGGAAGTCAAGGCCGGAATGGACTGCGGCGTTGCGCTCGAGGGCTTTCAGGACTTTGAGGCCGGCGACTTGCTCGAGGCTTATGATGTAATCGAGGAAAAGCGCAGTTTGTAGCATGGCAAATTCAAGCTTTAAAAGAATGGACAGAATTAATAAGCAGCTGCAGCGGGAGCTTGCGTTAATTCTGGAGACAAAAATTAAAAAAAATGCTGTTAAGGACGCAATTATCACTGGGGTTGAGTGCAGCAGCGATTTAGAGAAGGCGCGGGTATTCTTTACTGTTCTTTGTGAAGGTGAAGGCGTGAAGGCTAACGCTGCTAATAGCTCAAGCTCTGCAAGTAAAAGGCTTGCTAAGCGGCGCAAGCACTTGAGGGGTGAGCTGCAGGCGATAAAGGGCGTGCTGCGGTCGCTGTTAGGTCAAGCTATGAGGCTGCGCCGCGTGCCGGACTTGGAATTTATTCCCGACACAAGCTCTGACTACGGCGCTAAAATCGACGAGATTTTAAACAGGCTTGGCCTGATTAATAATAATTTAAATAATAATTTAGATTTAAATCTTGAAGATGAAAATATAGATGAAGATATATTAAATGAAGAAGATTTAGATTTAGAAGATTTTGAAGATGATAAATAATAATAATGATAATTTATTGCATGACGCGTCATCTCAGCTCTGCGAGGCTTGGCTCTGCGAGGCTTGCTGCGCGTCAAATTTGCTGAGGGAGTTTGACTCGTGGGCTGTATTCACTCACAAGAACGCGGACGGCGACACGCTGGGCACTGCATCAGGGCTTATCGAGGCCGGATTAAATGCCGGTAAAGCTGTAGCATGGTATGGGCCGGACGCCGTCTTCCCAAATGCTTATAAATTTATAAGACATGCCGATATGTACACGCCTTGTATTGATAAATTTAAATTTGAAGATCAAGGCGTGTTATATATTTTTGTAGACTGCGCAAATGAGACGCGGAGCGTTGAGATTGATGATAGAGTAAATTTAAGTGATTTTAAAATTTTAAATATTGATCATCATGAAGATAACACGCGTTTTGGAATTGTGAACTGCGTTGTGCCTGATGCAAGCTCGACGGCTGAAATCATGGCGTTAATATTAAAAGCTGGAAATTGGAATATCACGCTTGAGATAGCTAAAAGTTTATATACTGGCATGTGGACGGATACGGGCGGCTTTGCATTCTCGAGTACGAGTGCGAGAACTCACAGGCTTGCAGCTGAGCTTATAGACTTAGGTGTCGATGCAGGCGAGATGACGGATTTAATCACGCAGACCAAGGACATAGCCGGTATGGCCTTATGGGGACGTGCTTTATCGCGGATAAAAATCTTTGGAGATAATAAAGAATTTGCGCTGTCGTGGCTTGATTTAAAAGATTTTGCCGAAACTGGAGCAGTTCAGGCTAATACTGAGGGCTTGCCTGCGTGCTTAATGACGCTTGCCGGTGTACGAGTTGCAGCTTTCATGAATGAAATGCCGGGCAAAGCCGTTAAGTTAAGTTTAAGGTCGAGGCCGGGCAAATTTTCAGCGGCTGACATTGCAAGGGCGTTAGGCGGCGGCGGCCATCCCAGAGCTGCCGGCGCGATAATTCATGATAGAGCGCTTAATGATGTCATGAATGAAATTATAAACATGATGCTTGAGCTTGATAAATAATTTTAATTTAATTATTAAATGAAGATTAATAAGGATATAAACGGGCTTGTGCTGATAGACAAGCCGGAGGGAATGCGCAGCACTGAGTGCGTGAATAAAATTAAATATTTATTAAGCGCTAAAGTCGGTCATGCCGGTACGCTTGACTCGACTGCATCGGGGCTGTTAATAATTTTGCTTGGAAAAAATACGCGCATGTTTGATTATTTCATGACGCAGATGAAATTATATAAAGTTACGCTTAAATTCGGCGCTGCGACTGACACGTGCGATTACTCGGGCGATATTATATTTAAATATGATAAAGAATTTAATGTAAATAATAAAATGCTTGATGATATATTGCCCGGGTTTTACGGCTGGAGACTGCAGAGGCCGCCGGAGATCTCAGCATTGAAAATTAACGGAGTACCGGCGTATAAACTTGCGCGGTCAGGGCAGGATTTAGATTTAAAATCACGGGCGGTGTTTATTGAGAGCATTAAGCGTATTTCGCAAGTTGAAGATAATTGTGCTGAACTTGAAATTTTGTGCGGCCGCGGGACTTATGTGCGCAGCATAGTACGCGACATAGGCGAGCGTTTAGGCTGCGGCGCATTTGTTAAGGCTTTAAGGCGTGAGGCAATAGGCAAATTTAAAGTTGAAGATGCGTTAAACATGAATGAAATAGCAAACGCAAGCGATATAAAAATAATAAATTTATAAATTAAAAGGCAGGAGTGAATATGGTCATAACTTTGGGCGCGTTCGACGGCTTTCATACTGGGCATCAGAGATTATTTAAGACGGCGCGTCGAATGGCTGAAGTTCTCAGGACTGACTGGGGCGTTGTGACGTTTGAGCCTCATCCGGGAATTTATATGGGCAAGATCAAAGCGGTAATGTTTGAGCAGCGGGAGCGTGAGGTATTGCGCCGCGCGTTGGGTGTGCCGCATTTATATAATATTAAGTTTGACGAGAAATTAAGAAATTTGTCGGCTGAAGAATTTTTGACGCGGCTTAACGAGCGCATAAAGATACATGGCATAGTAGTCGGCGATAATTTTAGATTTGGCAAAAATCACGAGGGCGGCCTTGATGACTTAAGGCATTTTTGCCTTACACATAACGCTGGGTTATGTATTTTGAATATTGATATATATGCTATGTCGAGCGCAAAAGGGCGTAAGCGCGTGGCCGGCGGCGTGACGAATAAATTATTATATGAGCTTGGCTACCCGTGGTTTATCTGGACGAAAGTTATAAAGGGCAATCAGCGCGGCCGTGAGCTTGGATACCCGACGGCAAATCTTGATATTGCTGATAGGGCTTTATTCCCGTGCGAGGCTGTATATGCTGCTGCTGTGCCGATTTTTGATGATAAAGCGCAGGATATGAGCTGGCACGCTGCATGTGTATCTGTAGGCAGAAACCCGACTTTTAAAGACGTTAATGAATTAAGAGCCGAGGTATATATAACTGACTTTGAAGGCGATTTATATAATAAAGATATTCAGGTATTTTTCTTGAATAAGCTGCGGCGCGTGAGGGAATTTGCAAATCAGGATGAGTTGATAGAGCAGATAGGCTTAGATGTTAAGCGCAGCCGTAGATTTTTTGACTTGGCATTTAAGCCCGACGAGCGCAGAGATATATTTATGAAATTTGCGGCAGCTATACGCGACATGACCAGCGAGAACTTTAAGCCTAAAATCATAAGCCTTAATGATAAATAAATTTTAAAAAATGATAGACTCGCATTGTCATCCCAACTGTAAAGAGCTTGAAGATATAGCTGCTGAGATTATGGAGCGGGCTTATAGCTCAGGCGTTGAAAGTTTTATGATAGTCGGCTGCGATTTAGACGATAGCTTAAAGGCATTAAGCATGGCTGATAAATTTAAAGATTTTGGCGCGTATGCTGCTGTAGGCATTCATCCGCATGAGGCGCAGCGCTATGAGATTAATTTAAATTATTATCTCGATGAGCTTGAAGAGATGACGCGTGATGCTCGGGTCTTAGCTTGGGGCGAGATCGGCCTTGATTATTATTATGACAACTCGCCGCGCGGCGTGCAGCGCAAAATTTTTATCGCGCAGCTTGATAGAGCTTTAAAGTTAAATCTGCCGGTGATATTGCATATACGCGACGCTATGAGCGATGCGCTGGATATTCTGGATGATTATAAAAAAAATTTAAAATTATTATTTCACTGTTACAGCGGCGGACTTGAGCATCTTGAAAGGGTGTTGGATATGGGCGGCTTATGTGCGCTGGGCGGCGCTGTGACGTGGAAAGGCAAGCGCAGCGATGAGCTGCGGCAAGTTGCGAAATTAATTAATATTGATAGATTATTGATTGAGACTGATTGTCCGTACATGACGCCTGCGCCGTTTAGAGGCAAATTAAACGAGCCGGGATATATTAAATATGTTTATGAAGCTGTAGCAGCCGTTAAAGATATAGAGTTTAACGAGCTTGAATATAAAATTAAAATAAATTTTGAAAAATTTTTTGAGATTAAATAAATAAAATGTTTGAATTTAAATTAGAAGCTGTATGCGGCAGGGCGAGAGCCGGTGAATTTGCAACGCCGCATGGAATTATAAAGACGCCGGTGTTTATGCCGGTCGGCACGCAGGCGAGCGTTAAAGCTATGTCGCCTGATGAGCTTGAAGAGATTAACGCGCAGATAATTTTAGGCAATACGTATCACTTGTATTTGCGGCCAAGCGATGAGTTAATAGCCGAGGCCGGCGGGCTGCATAAATTTATGAACTGGAAGCGGCCTATATTAACTGACAGCGGCGGCTTTCAGGTTTTCTCGCTTGCTAAGTTAAATAAAATCAGCGATAAGGGCGTGAGCTGCAGGTCGCATATAGACGGGTCGGAGCATTTTATGTCGCCGGAGTGGTCAATGAAAGTTCAGGAGAATTTAGGCAGCGATATAGCGATGTGCTTTGACCAGTGCGGAGCTTATCCTGCAACGCATGAACGTGCTGAAGAAGAGCTTAGACGCACGAGCTTATGGGCCCGGCGCTGTAAAAATTCGCATAAGCGCGAAGATCAAGCTTTGTTCGGAATAGTGCAGGGTTCTTTTTATGAAGATTTAAGATTAAGAAGCGCAAGAGAGATTATAGATTTGGATTTTAACGGCTATGGTATAGGCGGCTTGTCTGTCGGTGAGCCGCGCGAAGTCATGTATAACATGCTTGATGTTTTAAATCCCGTTATGCCGGAGCATACGCCGAGATATTTAATGGGCGTGGGCTATCCGGCTGATATAGTCGAGGGAATTGCGCGGGGTATTGATATGTTTGACTGCGTGATGCCGACGCGCAACGGTCGCAACGGAACTTTATTTACGCAGTTCGGCCGCGTGAATATAAAGGCTAATTGCTATGCGCGTGATTTTAGGCCGGTTGATGAGACTTGCGGCTGTTATTTATGCAGAAATTTCACGCGTGCTTACTTAAGGCATTTATATCAAGCCGGCGAAATATTAGCTGCGAGATTATGCACGTATCATAATTTATATTTTACGATAAAGCTTGCTGAGCGTGCGCGGCAGGCAATTATAGATAATAGATTTAATGAATTTAGGGAAGATTTTTACGCGAAGTTTAAAGATGAGCGAGCTTAAAAATTTTAAAAATTTTAAAATAAAGACTTTAAAATATAGAATAAATTATTTGGAGCCTGAAGCTAAAATTTTGGAGCAGGCTGCGCAAATTATAAATCACGGCGGCCTTGTAGCGTTTCCGACTGAGACAGTATATGGTCTTGGAGCTGATGCGCTGAATGCTGACGCAGTGAAAAAAATTTATGAGGCCAAGGGCCGCCCGTCGAATAACCCGTTGATACTGCATATAAATAATTTAAATCAGGCTGAAGATTTAGTTTATCTTGATGATAGAGCTTATAGCTTGATGCGGGAGTTCTGGCCCGGGCCGATAACGTTTGTGTTAAAAGCTAAAAGTATAATCCCGTTGGAGACCCGGGGCGGCCTTGACACGGCTGCGCTGAGAATGCCTGATAATAAAATTGCGTATAAATTAATTGAGGCAGCTAATACGCCTATTGCTGCACCGAGCGCTAATATCAGCGGGCGTCCCAGTCCGACGGATTTTAATGCTGTAAGTCAGGACATGGACGGCAGGATCGACATGATTTTATATAGTGATAATAATAATTTAAATAAAAATATCGGAATAGAATCGACTGTTATAGACATAAGCGATGAGCAGCCTTTATTATTAAGAGCCGGCGGTACGCCTAAAGAGCTTATAGATAAATTTTTGCTGAAAAATTTTAATGTCAAGCTTGAGAAGCCGGATGAGCAAAGCAAGCGGCGGTCGCCTGGCACGCGATATAGACATTATGCGCCGTTAATTCCCGTAAAAATCTGTTATTTTAAGGATAATAATTTTATAGATTTAAAAGATAATAGCGAGTGGGGATTTATTGGCCTGCATGAGCCGAATAAAATTTTTAAAAAAGTTTTGATATTTAAGTCGCTTGAGAGCTATGCGAGGGAATTATTTAAAAGTTTTAGGGAATTTGAGGCTGAGGGCTTGCAGGGCATTATAGCAGAGCTGCCCGATGATGAGACCGGCGTGGGGCTTGGCCTGCGCGACAGGATATTAAGGGCAAGTGCGTTATAGCTTATAATTGAATTATTTTAAATAAATTTTAAAATAAAATTTAAAATAAACAGGAGGCAAAAATATATGCGTTGGATTATTTTAGCGTTGTCATTAGGCGCTTCGACGATGTCCTTAATGCATGGGATTTTAATAATTCTTGGAATTTTTAATCCGCCGGAAGTTGCTGCGTGGAGTGCTGTCATTCCTCAGACTGTGTTAAAGAGCCTGCCTATTGTATCGGCTTGTATTGCGTTGATAGGCGGCATTGTTGCGTTCAGCGGCCGCAAAGCCGGCGCTTTCTTCTTGCTGATCGCGACGGTGCTATGCGCCTTTGCCCCTCGAGACATCTGGATATACGGTGCTTTATACTTTCTTGCGATGATATTATGCATATTTATTAAGAAGCGTCAGTATACTCAGGATTATTATGATTATGATTTTGAGGATTTCGAGAGCTTAGACAACGGCTCGGATGATAATTATAATAATAATTATAATAATTATAAAGATGACTATGACTATAACGAGGCGCGGCGCGGCGGTCGTAATTTAAATAATAATTTAAATAATAATAATTATGAGGGCGAGAGCCGGGGCGTGCCGTTAAACAGCAAAGATATTAATTTGCAGAATAATAATGATTTAGAATTTGAAAGAGATAGAGAACGAGAACGCGTGAGTGCGAGGGAAGAAAGGTTTGAAAATATTGATATTCCTGAGAGTGTCTTGCCGAGGCGGCGGGCGTTTAAGACTTGCCCTAAGTGCGGCGAGAACGTGAGCACTGACGCGAGCATTTGTCCGACGTGCGGCGAGCCGCTGCATGTGCCTGAGTACGCAAAGCAAGGCAGCGAAGCCGGTAATAGCTCTGAGGCTCGGCGCGGCGTTATTAATTTAGATATTAAAAATTTAAATAATGATTTAAATAATCATTTAAAT
>JAFUXM010000025.1 GCA_017470785.1 Synergistaceae bacterium | reverse complement strand
CGGCAATTTATTTTTAATCGCAAAAATTTCGCGGGCTTAAAATCGCGCGTTAAGCTATGTTGTGAATTTCAAAAGGATAAAATCTTTGCTGAAAAATCAGCCCCGCCGTCTTGCCGTCCTATAAGGATTAAGCGTCCGGCTGCGATAAATAGGCCTCTACAAGCGCATTAACTAAATCATTGACGCTGCGGGCTTGTGAACGCGCCTTGCCTTTGAGCTGTTTGTAAATGCTCTCCTTCATCAAGAGCGCAACTCGCCTTGACTTAATTTCGGCCTTCGGTCTCAAATTCCAATCAGTATGTTCAGCCTGATGCGCGGGTATATCTTTCGTATAATGCTGATTTAGAGCGTCTGCCTTGGCCGTGTTGCTGACTTCATTAGAAGTTGCTTGCTCTTTCACTGCAAGCTCCGGCGCGTTATCGGCTGTAGCTTGCAGTTCATTATCTTGCTTCTTATCTCCAAATTTAGCTCTTGTCGCTATATCTAACATAATTTAATCACGCTCCGAATTTAAAATCACGTCAAGTTCATTTATAAGAGCTTGATAATTTCGCGCCGCGTTTCCATTAGGTCTAAAGCTCAATAAATTTTTTTGTAAAGCTTGAACACGCTGAACTGTTGCGCTCTCGCGTATCTGCGAGTTAAATAATCTTGTGTTCATAGCCGCCGCTGACTGCTTGAACATATCGGCAATTTGAGCGGCGGTCTTGCTCCGTGAATTAACCCGCGTCAATAATACTCCGTAAATTTTCAGCCCTGCGTTCACATTCTCACGCGCTGACTGTATTAAATCGTAACTGTCTTGGAGCGCGTTTAAGCTCAATATATCGCATTGAGCCGGTAATATAACGCCCGTTGACGCTGCTAATGCGTTCAAAGTCATGATGTCAAACGCCGCAACCGTATCAAGAAAGATTAAATCATAATCGGCTGATAAAGGCTGTAAAGCCTGTTTTAAAAGTAATTCGCGCCCGTCTCCGTTAATCTCTACATCATCAAGACTTTTGTTAGCTGAAATAATATCGCCCGCGTCAGTATGCTGTACAGCGTCCTTAATGCTGCAAGCCCTGCGCATTACGTCAAAGATATTCCGGCCTTCATAATCAGCGGCCATGATGTGAGTTAGGCTTGCCTGCCCGTCTAAATCCACTGCTAACACTCTAAAGCCTTTAGCCGTAAAGCCTGCGGTTAAGGCTTGCGCCGTGGTAGTCTTACCAGTCCCGCCCTTGCGAGATAATAACGAGATAATTTTCACAATCTCACTTCCTTATAAATTTTTGAAGTTCAGATATTGATATTATACACAGCTTTTATTATAATGCAAATGTGCATGAAAATAAATTAGCATACAAAAGATACACAAAAGTACACACAAGATTTTTAGCGAGTTTTGTGGATTAAGCAATAGTAAGATTTTACGTGTGTTGTTCGATGGTCTGCTAATCCATCAAACGAAATTTTATTAAAAACTGTGCCTTAAGCTGTACACCAAGATTTTAAAAAATCGGCGTAAGTTTAGATAATCAGCGGGTGTGCTTAAGAAAAAAGTTATTTCTAAACAAAATAACTCTCTAATAAACATTTTCCCGTACCTTTTTCCGTACCACTAAATTTTTATAAAATTCGCTAAATTTAGTAAACAACTCTATTTACATTATATAATGTGAATCCTTATATAGGATACGAATTCATTCAGACGAAATTTAAAGCTCTCGCCTTTAGCATGACAAGCCCGCCCGCCATGCTCTCATATCTGAACGCTCTCCGGCCAAGTGCATAATAAAAAGCCCGTAAGCTCTCACAAACTTACAGGCTCAAATTTTTATATCAGGCTATGAACTAAAGCTAAAAATTTACTCGCTTAATAATTCACGCTTATATTTATAATATGTGTTGCGTCCAATATGCAAGCCCGCCTTGCCGTTGATGACAT
>JAFUXM010000253.1 GCA_017470785.1 Synergistaceae bacterium | reverse complement strand
GATGATATTATTATGAAGATTAATAAAGCGTTTAAATTTTTACTGGCTGCGCTTATGGCCTTAATTTTAGCAGCTTGCAGTGCTGCCGACGATAGTCATAGCATTGCTAACAGAATGAATGAGACCAGAGCGAAGCTGAGAGCTCAGTACGGCGAGAATAAAGAAATTATAAATAATAATTATGACAAGTCGCTGGCCGTCAAGTGCATTAACGGAACTTTCGTAGGCAAAAAGGCTGAAAATATAGTTGAGTATAAGGGCATTCCGTTTGTAGCTAAGCAGCCTGTGGGCGAATTGCGGTGGAAAGCGCCGGTTGAGTTTGAGGCTGATAACGGCATATATGAGGCGTATTACAATGCTAAAAGTCCCTGCCAGAATGAGGACTTCAGCGAGGAAGCATCACTTTATGTTCAGGGTGAGGACTGCCTGTATCTGAACGTATGGAAAGCCGATGAGGCTGTTAATGCTAAGAAACCCGTCATGGTGTGGATACACGGCGGTGCTTTTGAAGCAGGCGGTACGGCTGACCCAATGTATGACTTACATAATTTTGTGAAAGAAAATCCGGACGTAATAGCCGTTTCGATTGCGTACAGAGTGGGCGTATTCGGCTTTTTGCACTTATCGCACTTAGCTGACGGCGCAGATTATCCCGATGCGCAGAATTTAGGTCTAATGGATCAGATGACGGCGCTGAAATGGGTTCACGAGAATATCGCAGCATTCGGCGGAGACCCGGATAACGTGACTATATTCGGCGAGTCAGCCGGCGGCGCAAGCGTTACCCTGCTGCCGTTAATTAAAAATTCACATAAATATTTTAAGCGTGTAATTGCACAGAGCGGCGAACCTGAATTTACTCGGTCTACGGAAAAATCCATCGCCTGCACTGATGAATTAATGAATATACTCGGCTGCAAGACAGTTGCTGATTTGCAGAAAATTGATGTTCAGAAACTGATAAAAGAAGCAGGCGTTCTTGTACTGCGCGTATTTCCTGAGCGTGACGGAAAATACTTGCCTCTTGACCCGTACGAGGCTTACGCAAACGGCGCAGCTAAAGACATAGACATTCTTCATGGCTGCAACAAGGATGAAATGAATTATTTTGTGTACTGCTTAGGAGGAGTGGAATCTTATAATGCGTGGGCTGATAACCGCATAGCGGCGTTTCTTCCCACATTGGCGAACGATGAGAAACGGCTTGTCGATAGCTTCTGCAAAGATATTAGCGGCGAGAGTTACGAATGCAGCTGCCGTCTGTTAGATCAGGTTTACTTCATCGCGCCGCCGTTCAGAATGTCGGAAAATCAGACTAAAGC
Source organism: Synergistaceae bacterium (assembly GCA_017470785.1). Classification (GTDB taxonomy): domain Bacteria; phylum Synergistota; class Synergistia; order Synergistales; family Aminobacteriaceae; genus JAFUXM01. Next base: position 344 of record JAFUXM010000253.1, on the reverse strand, counting down.
CGGCGGCAAGTCCTACACTTACTACTTCACGCCTGAGTCATCAGTACCTTTGATGAAGTGCGGCCATGCTGTAGAGCTTTCGTCAGTACTGAATAATCCTGAGAATACTATTTACACTGGAAGAGTATTTGACGAGACTTTCGCAAAGACCCTGCGCAAAATGTGGGTGCAGTTCGCTAAAACAGGCAACCCGTCACTCAGCGCCGAAATTTCACCCGACGGCAAAGCTCATGAGTGGCCGCTCTATAATTTAGACGATAAAGAAATTATGGTGCTTGACGAGTTCAATATTCACCCTGAAAAAGAATTTAAATTAAAAATTCTTGACTGGGACAGGACTTATT
>JAFUXM010000252.1 GCA_017470785.1 Synergistaceae bacterium | reverse complement strand
GTATCCCTGCAGCGTGTCTTGAAGTATTGCTTTTGTGCCTCGCGCATAGAGCGCACCAACGTATAAAACTCATCCGTATTCATGATTAATCGTCTCCTGACTTTATTTCGATCCTTTACTAATGCCGATGATACTCAAGAAGTGCGCTACTATATCAGCAGCCGTTTTAGCTCGCCCATGGCCTAACTCATCGAACTCCATACCGTGCCTCCGGCTCTACCAGCAGTGCATTGATTTATACTTGCAGTGTGCTGCTTTCATTGCTGCATTTTCAGCGGCTTCGATTTCTTCATTATCAGGCATTTCCTCATACTCCAGACCGGTCGGCAACATGTCGGAATTTCCGACAAGTTCAGGCTCGGCCTCGTCACTCTCGTCTTTCTCATCCCAGCGCTGCTTATTCTTGAGCCTGAGCATCGGGAAAATCACCTCGAGCATTACTCAGTGCCAGAGTTTGTTGGCTGCAGCGTTGACTGGCTCGGCGGGATTGTCGAGTAACGCTTTTATTACTGCGAACAAACCAGAAATATTAAGCGCCCAGACACGGTAATATTCCAACTGATCGTCTTTACGCAGCATAATCTCCTTGTGCTGTTTGCTGCTAAGCTTAGCTAAAATTGGTATCCACAGCATACAGACACCCTCACTTGGAATATCTGCCGTAAGGATGTTAAGCACGTCGACCCTTGCAAGCCATATCTCGTCATCCTCGTCTATGCCGACCCTGATGTTATATTTATCTGTGAAAGTGAAGCTGCGCTGCTTGACCATGTACGGTGGCCTTGCTGCTGCTTCAGGCACTTCATCCGGCGAAAATTCGTGCGAAATTTTTTTCTGCGAAATTTTTTTCTGCGAAATTTCTTCCGGCAAATCTTCATGTGGCAAAATCTCAGCTTCTGGCTGCGCTTTAGCCTTATTTGCAAGGCCGTTTAATTCGGGGTATACGACATACATGAACCAGTCCCAAAATCGGCTGGTTGCTTTTTTGGCTTGCTCCGGCTGGCTGCTGTCTTTAATCAGCGCTTGCGTCACGGTGAGCAAACCGGACGGCGCGATTGCGGTGATATACTGGCCATTCTGCACTTTAGGCAAGCGCCACTGGATTTCCCTGCTCATTCTATCCGGCAGCTTGCGCACAAGCTCGTCAAACTCGGCTTCAGTCAGTGTGCTGCAGCTCTCCATGCTGACGGCCTCACTGATATTTTTGAGCTGCAGCCAGATATTGCCGTCCTTGTCGACCCCGGCGAAAATCGGCCAGTTATCGCATTCCTCACCGTTGAATATGAATTTGCGCCATTCCGTCACGACGGGCGCGTCAGTCTCATTGCTGCTAATAGTCTTAATCTCGCTCATGTCAAAAACCCTCCAGTCAAAAAAATCAAAAATTAATTAATCGCTCTCTATTACCAGCTTGATCAGCTCCCGCAGCTCCACTAAGCTCTCAGGCGCGGGCTTCAGCTTCACAAGCCCCATATCGTGCAGCAGCAGCTTTGTCAATCCCGCTATCGCCAGGTTTATTTCAGCCGTTTCCTGCTGCAGGCTGCTTACAGCATTTTCAAGCTCGGCCTGCTCCAGCTCTAATTTTTCAAGCCCATCGCCTAAATTCATTACGTCTTCTTCAATCGCACACTGCCTGTTCTTTACGCTCTCCAGCCCGTTGCAAATGTTGTCTAACCGCTGCTCCAGCGCTTCAACTCTAAGCGCTAAATCTTCAAGCTCTGCCATAGCTATTACGCTCCTCTGCGTCAATTAATCTCATCTATATTCCGGTCGCCTGTTATCAGCCATTCCAGCTCGTCGAGTATACGCGTTACTTCCTTGATTGCGTGCTTCAGCTCGATCAAACGATCTTCCGCTGCAGCAAAGTCAAAATCATAATCCATCAGCTAATCCCCCTGTTCTCCTCTGCATCAGCCTCAACGTGCAGCATCCGCGCTAAAATCTCGGCGATCTGCCCGAGCCCGACCTGCATTTCCAGCAGCCTCTTCGTTAAGCTATCCAGCCTATTCTCCATCAGCTTTAATCCAAATTCCAGCCTGCTAACTCTGGCTTCCAACTCGTCATCATGCTCAGTCATTGCCATGCTAAGCTCTCCTGTTCCAAAGCTCGGCTGCTGCATTCTCGGCCTCGTCAACGTAGTCGTAGCCTTCGTCGGTTCTGAGGTAAAAGTCGCAGGCTGCACAACCGGCAAACCCCTCATAGATAACGCTGCTCTCGGGCGGCCACCACTCTTTGTGCGTGACGTACGGAGTATTTTCGCTGCCGCAGAACGGGCACGGCTTTAATTCAACTCCCATATTAATTAGCTCCTTTCGATTTTGACTTTCGCCCGTAATCTCTCCCATTCGGTGGCCTCTTCAATAGTCAACCCTTTTGTATGCGGCCACGGCTCATTCATCATGCCGTACTCACGGGCAATCTCCTCGCCCTTTGCGTCAGCCATCTCGCAGCGCCGCCACCAGAACTTCATGAATAGATGCTGGCTGATAATCTGCTTCTTCCTGACGTGCGGGTCAACTAAGCCGGCCTTGAACGCGCAGCCCTTGTGGGTGTGAAAGATTTTCAGCATGACGGCCTTCACGTCGAAATTAAAAAAGTGAAATGAACTCGTCTCAGGCTTGATCTCACGGCCGCAGAGCCAGCACTTGCGGGGTGTGCAGTACATCGGCAATTCAATCGCTCTCATTCTCCGACTCTCCTGTTCCAGGCATCAGCAGCATCCTGCGGCGTATTAAAATCGTCTGACGCGCTGAAGCAATCTTGACATTGCGCGTAATACTCCTGACCCCAATATGTTCCTATCAGCGCCTCGCCGCCGCAGAACGGACAGTGTTTTAATTTAACTTCACTTTCATTCATATTAATTAACTCCTTAATTATTCAAGTCTCTCTAAAACAAATTTTTCAAGCTCATGCAGCGCTCGCTTTAAATCTTCAAGCTCATGCCTCAAGCTGCTTATGTCATCATCAAGCGCACTCTGCCCGTTTTCAAGCTCAGCCTGCTTGTTATGTATCCTATTAAGCTCAGCGTCTTCAAGATTGTCTGCTCTCTGCTCCAGCGCTTCAACCCCGCGCTCTAAATCTTCATCCCGCTGTAACATCACTATCGTCCCCTCGTATTTACGGAATATAATTTAAAAATTCAGGACTAAAACCGCGCATCTGAATTTTTAGAATTTGCCGTCTCGCGCTCTCCGTCCGGTCGTGCTCTACGGCCTCACGCAATCTCTTTAATAAACGCTTGCGCTTGCTAAATGCAAAACGTGCTTTCAAATTCTCTAACATTACTTTTTAGCCTCCAAATCATTAATAATTTCCTGAAATAAATCGCGAGCTTTGCTTTCAAGTGTTGGCATATCATATTTGCCTTTTTCAAGCTTGCAATACCAAACAGCTGATATATTTAATCGTTTCGCCGCTTGATGAGTTGTTAAATCTGCTCGTAAACGCATTATTCTTAAAGAATTAAAATCAAGTTTTGCGCATTTGAAATGTTGAAAAAGTAATTTACAAACAGCTTTTTGCCCCTTATGCGATTTACGCGTGCCGCTTTCAAGTTGTGAATAATAGTTTTTGTGAATACCTAATTGTCGGGCGACCTCTTTTTGCGTTAGATTTAATGCTTCTCTCAAT
>JAFUXM010000251.1 GCA_017470785.1 Synergistaceae bacterium | reverse complement strand
CGCGATAGACAGTTATACCCTTGCAGTTCTTTATCCATGCGTATAAATACGCTCGTTCAACATCGCTCTTAGTTGCGCTGTTAGGCAAGTTAATTGTCTTACTGACAGCTAAATCAACGTATTTCTGAAATGCTGCCTGCATATCGATATGCTCAAGATAATTAATCTCATGAGCTGTAACAAACACGCCGTTATCAAGCCGTTCATCATGGTTAATTAATGCCTCTTCATAATCAGCGTTGACGTAATGCAGAATAGTGCGGTTTTCTTTATCGAACGCGACGCGGTCGTATTCAAGAGCAAAGTGCGGCTCAATTCCTGAGCTGCAGCCAGCTATGAGACTTATTGAGCCGGTCGGCGCTATACAAGTCACGCAGGCATTGCGGCCATTTGACTGGTCATGACCTATGTTTTGGATAAAGCTCATGACGTGCTCCGCCAGTTCTAATGACTGTTTAGAACCGTATTTAATTCCGAGTTTACAGAGCATATCCGCCCAGCCCATAACGCCTAAGCCGATTTTGCGGGTTAAATTCACGGCTTCCGTAACTTCGGGAATTGGATAACGATTTACGTCTATAACGTCGTTCAGCATATTGACTGCAATGCGCGTTACCTTTTCAAGTCTTGCCCAGTCTATATCGCGGCCTTGTGTGATGAAATGCGCTAAATTAATTGAGCCTAAGTTACAAGCCTCAAAATTCAGAAGCGGCGACTCGCCACAGGGATTAGTTGCCGTCAGCTCGCCTAATTCTGGCGTCGGGTTATGCCTGTTTATCTCATCAAAGAATACAAGGCCGGGATCGCCGTTCTTCCACGCGCAGTCGATTATCGCATTCCATACTTTGCGCTCATACTCATTCAACGTTTTATTTTCGACCTTTTGCATGAACTCATCGTTCATTCCGACGCTGATATTAAAGTTATTCAGGCGTTTAGAGTTATCGGCCTTGCAGCTGATAAATTCTAATATATCGGGGTGATCGACGTTGAGAATACCCATGTTTGCCCCTCGCCGCGTATTCTTGACAACAAGTCCGCAAGTCATCTCTTTATCACAGACAATAAAATTATGCGTTCCTGGCACTTCAACATTCCAAACGTCGGTTGTAAGGCCTATATCTACAACTTCTATAACCTCAGCTCGTACTCCATAAGGTATAATACTATCGCCGGGTAACATTTTATACAAAGGTTTGTATTTATACCCGTTTTCTTTACTGCTTAAAGTTGACACGAAGGGATGGTCTGGTGTCGCCCTCACAGTAAAAATTCGACAGGTAAAATCCTTGCGCGTTATTAATACATCCATCTCCCAAATCGGCTGATTTTTACGCGTCATAAATGCGTCAGTGCACGGGGTCGTTATAAGTCCTTCTTCTAAATCATAAGAATAAACAAGCGTGCCGGCTGTCAGCCTTTCAATCGGCATTGCTCCATTAACTGTAGCAACGAAACTTCCCGCTGGAAAACACCCGCCTTGCATAACCTTTTCAGTGCTAATATCAAACAGCTCCATGAACGACACCGGGCCGGATGCCACGCCGTTTGTCGTATTCACGCGTGAGCCTTTAGGTCTAAGCGGACTAAAATTAAAGCCTGTCCCGCCGCCGTATTTGTGTATCATGGCCTGATGATGCAGCGCCGTATAAATTCCGTCCATAGTGTCTTCAATAGGCAGGACATAGCAGGCGGAGAGCTGGGCGGCCATGCCCTCCCGCCCAGCGTTCATTAAAGTCGGTGAGTTCGGCAGAAAATCGCGGTTCATCATGACTTCGTAATATTCCTGCGCTCTGTCCTTATTTAGATAACTCGCTACGCGCCAAAACATCTCAGGTACGATCTCCTTTGAGCCGTCTGGCTTGACGTGCATGTAACGCTCGTTTAAGACAGTTAAGGCCGTGCTATCAAAACCGTAAGTATTATCGCTGCTCATTTATTAAGTCCTTTAT
>JAFUXM010000250.1 GCA_017470785.1 Synergistaceae bacterium | reverse complement strand
GCGAGTTATTTAAATAAAGACAGAGCGCAGGAATATTACGAAGTCATGATGAGCCGCGACTTTCTGCCGAACTCACCGACTTTAATGACTGCTGGGCGGGATGGTATGGCCGCCCAGCTCTCTGCCTGCTATGTTCTGCCTATTGAAGACACAATGGACGGAATTTATACAGCACTGCATCATCAGGCTATGATACACAAATACGGCGGCGGGACTGGCTTTAATTTCAGCCCGCTTAGGCCTAAAGGCTCGCGCGTGAATACGACAAACGGCGTGGCATCCGGCCCTGTATCGTTCATGGAGCTGTTTGACATCAGCACCGAAAAGGTTATGCAAGGCGGGTGTTTCCCAGCGGGAAGTTTCGTTGCTACAGTTAATGGAGCAATGCCGATTGAAAAGCTGACAGCCGGCACGCTTGTTTATTCTTATGATTTAGAAGAAGGACTTATAAGGACACCGTGCACTGACGCATTTATGACGCGTAAAAATCAGCCGATTTGGGAGATGGATGTATTAATAACGCGTAAGGATTTTACCTGCCGAATTTTTACTGTGAGGGCGACACCAGACCATCCCTTCGTGTCAACTTTAAGCAGTAAAGAAAACGGGTATAAATACAAACCTTTGTATAAAATGTTACCCGGCGATAGTATTATACCTTATGGAGTGCGAGCTGAGGTTATAGAAGTTGTAGATATAGGCCTTACAACCGACGTTTGGAATGTCGAAGTGCCGGAGACGCATAATTTTATTGTCTGTGATGAAGAAATGACTTGCGGACTTGTCGTTAAGAATACGCGGCGAGGGGCAAACATGGGTATTCTCAACGTTAACCACCCCGATATATTGGAATTTATCAGCTGCAAGGCCGATAACTCTAAACGCCTGAATAACTTTAATATCAGCGTCGGAATGAGCGATGAGTTTATGCAAAAGGTCGAAAATAAAACTTTGAATGAGCATGAGCGCAAAGTCTGGAATGCGATAATCGACTGCGCGTGGAAGAACGGCGACCCGGGACTTGTATTCTTTGATGAGATAAACAGACATAACACGACACCGGAATTAGGCGAGCTGACGGCAACTAATCCATGTCTGCGGGGCAATATGAAAATTCTAACGGACAAGGGCTATTGCGCTATCGAAAAGCTTGTCGGCAAAAAGGTTAATATCTGGAACGGCCATAGATGGAGCGAGGTTGAGCCGCGCGTTACCGGCCATAATCAACCTATGCTGAGAATAAAATTCTCTAATGGCTCTGTCATTGACTGCACGCCGTATCATAAGTTTTACATATGCGATGATAATGATTATAATGAGAATATCATTGTGAAGACTGCGGCTGAGTTAAGTATAGACGACACGCTTGAAAACTATTGGATACCAACCGGCGCACCTAACAATGGGTTCTATTACAGTACAAGCGTCTTATCTATTGAGCAATGCGAAAACGCTGACACAGTTTATTGTCTTACTGAACCTGAAAGGCACTCAATGATTGTCGAAGGCGTATTAACAGGGCAGTGTGGCGAGTCGCCGCTTCTGAATTTTGAAGCTTGCAACCTCGGCTCAATTAATTTAGCACATTTTATCACACAAGACCGTGATATAGATTGGGCAAGACTTGAAAAGGTAACGCGTATTGCCGTTGATATGCTTAACGACGTGATAGACGTAAATCGTTATCCAATTCCTGAAGTTACGGAAGCCGTAAACTTGACCCGCAAAATCGGCTTAGGCGTTATGGGCTGGGCTGATATGCTCTGCAAACTCGGAATTAAATACGGTTCGCAAAAGTCATTAGAACTTGCCGAGCAAGTCATGAGTTTTATTCAGAGAATAGGCCATGACCAGTCAAATGGCCGTAATGCCTGCGTGACTTGTATAGCGCCGACCGGCTCTATAAGTTTAATAGCTGGCTGCAGCTCAGGCATAGAACCGCACTTTGCTCTTGAATACGACCGCGTCGCGTTCGATAAAGAAAACCGCACTATTCTGCATTACGTCAACGCTGATTATGAAGAGGCATTGAAAAATAAAGATGAACGGCTTGATAACGGCGTGTTCGTTACAGCTCATGAGATTAATTATCTTGAGCATATCGATATGCAGGCAGCATTTCAGAAATACGTTGATTTAGCCGTAAGCAAGACAATTAACTTGCCTAACAGCGCAACTAAGCGGGACGTTGAACGGGCATATATATACGCGTGGATAAAGAACTGCAAGGGTATAACTGTCTATCGCGACGGCAGCCGTGATACGCAGGTCTTAATTGCCGGTGAGGAATGTCCAGAGTGCGGAGCAAAGGCCGTGATATACGAGAGCGGGTGCAAGAAATGCACTCAATGCGGGTGGTCGCCATGCTCGGTATGACGTATGACAGAAAAATAATAATATCTGTCGGCAACAACCGCCGAAGTACAAACTGGCAGCCTCAAACGCTCGCATTGTCAGAGTTTTATGAAAAGCTCCGCATTCCTGCCCGTTCGACTGAGACGCTGAGCGAATACATGTCGCTAAAGAAAAGTGCTCAGGATGATTTAAAAGATGTCGGAGGTTTTGTGGCGGGGGCTCTTTCGAGTCCCCGCCGTAAAGCCGAATCAGTCACAGGGCGCGATGTTATTACTCTCGATTTTGATAACATAGAGCCCGGAGGCACTAATAACGTGCTGCAGCGAGTTGAAGCCCTCGGCTGCGGATACTGCATTTACTCAACGCGTAAGCACAGTCCTGCAGCTCCGAGGCTTAGAATTTTGCTGCCTTTTGACAGAACTGTAACCCCTGATGAGTACGAGCCTCTGGCTCGTTATATGGCGTTTGTAATAGGGATAGAATTTGCAGACCCGACAACGTTTGAGGCTTCACGCCTTATGTACTGGCCAAGCGTTTGCTCTGACGGCGAGTACGTTTATCTGTTTGCTGACAAGCCAATGCTCTCAGCTGACGGCTTGTTAGAGGCTTTTAATAAGCAATATGGAGACTGGCGCGATATTAGAGACTGGCCTCAAGTCCCGGGCTCTGAAAATTTATATAGAAAACTTGCGTCAAAGCAAAGCGACCCGCTTACGAAAAACGGCGTTGTCGGCGCTTTCTGCCGTGCTTATGATATTTATGACGCTATAGATACTTTCTTAAGCGACGTTTACACGCCGGTTGACAACGCACAGGGGCGCTTTACGTATCTTGGAGGCAGTACAACCGGCGGAGCAGTCGTCTATGATAACGGCCTGTTTCTATACTCGCATCACTCAACAGACCCGTGCAGCGGACGGCTCGTTAATGCGTTTGACTTGGTACGGCTGCATAAGTTCGGGGACAGAGATTATGATATTGACATAAATACGCCGACTAACAGGCTGCCGTCTTATACGGCGATGTGCGAATTTGCGGCTAATGACCCGCTTGTATCAAAGCAGATTGCAAAAGAACGGGCTGAGTCTGTCATAAGCGACTTCGGCCATATCGACAGCGGTTTTGAATGGACTTCAGAGCTTGAGCTTAATAAGCAGACGCTGCAGATTAAAGCGACTATTGATAATATCTGGCTCATTCTTGAAAATGACCCAAACCTGAAAGGCATGTTCGCGCTGAACGAGTTTGCAGGGCGCGGCGAAGTTTTAGGCGTACTGCCTTGGGACAGAAGAGCTGAGAGACGCGCGTGGTCAGATAACGATAATCAAGGTCTGTACTGGTATTTTGAAAAGACATATAAGATAACCGGCAACGGCAAAATTGACGCAGCTTTATCCCTGCACAGCGAGAGGCATAAATTTAATGATGTTACAGGCTATATAAACGCGCTGAAATGGGACGGTGTGCCGCGTCTTGATACGCTGCTTGTTGACTATTTAGGCGCTGAAGATACGCCTTATGTCAGAGCTGTAACGCGTAAAGCATTTACAGCTGCTATAGCACGGGCGAATACGCCCGGGTGCAAGTTTGATAATATGCTTAT
>JAFUXM010000249.1 GCA_017470785.1 Synergistaceae bacterium | reverse complement strand
GCACTAATCGTTTTAGCTTTATGTTCGTTATGTTCTGCTGCACTGACCGATGGCTATACCATTCGCATTTACTCAAATTCTAACTCGTCTGAGCGCGTGACGTGGCTTAAGAACGCGGCGAAGCAGGCCGGCTTTGAGATCTCGCTTGACGACTCGACCGTCTATAAGGGCGATACGAGCGCAATCCAGCTTGCCAACGAGAACAAAGATGCGGATGTTATATTCGGCCTTAACGAAGTCCGCTGGTCGCAGCTTGTGAACGGCGGCTATGAAAATTTGAGAGTGATTGACTGGACGCCGTCATGGGCTGACAAAGTCGGCGACTATAAATACGACGGCAAAGCCTACGGCATAGTCATTCAGAATATATTAATGCTCTACCGCAACGATGATTTAGGCACTAAGGGCCGGGCGCTGCACTTCCAGCACTGGGCCGATATAGTCAACTGCGGCTTCAAGTGGTACAGACAGGGCCGCGTCGGCGGTACGACCAACATGAATATTAATAACGCGATGCTCTATGCGTTCACTGATCCTAAGTCGCCGGCCGGCGGAATTTCAATTCAGGGTTGGAAGACTTTATGGAAGTACTGCGCTAACGGCAGCTTCACGGGTGAAGCGTACGGCTTCGACGCACTGAACCGCGGCGACGTTCAGGTCAGCACGTTCTACTCATCGTCGCTCTACGGCAACATCGACGCAGCCGCTGACTCGTCAGCCAATCCGTTAAAGGGTACGCTCAAGCCGGAGAACTGGAACTTAGTCGAGATCGACGACGGCACGTATTACATAGCTGAGTACATCGGCGTAATCGATAATCCGAACAGGACTAAAGAGCAGACTGAGACAGTTAAGAAATTTGCGGACTGGTTCGGCTCAGCTAAAGTGCAGCGTGCGTGGAGCGAGGAGTTCGACAGCTACCCGTGCAATAAAGATGCAGTCGATGCAGTCCCGCCGATCTACGCATTGAAAAATTGCTCACTCACGAAAGTTGCCGGCACGGACATGACTTATGCCGAGTACGTCGGCGCTCACAGCTCAGAGTGGACAAATATCATGACTAACTTAGGCTTTTATTGGGCAGACAATGCCAACGCTCCTGCCGAGCCCGACTGGGATAATCTCGACTGGGCAACTTTGACGCAGAAGGCGAAATAATTTAAGTTTAATTACATTAATTTAATATTTTTATTTGCTCCCGCTTGTAGATTAAGATTAAAATTAAAATTAATCACGGCGGGAGCTTTTAATTTAAAATAAATTTTATAATTTTAAAATTTTTATGTTATAATTCACGGCATAAAAATTTTATTTAAAAATTTAAAAATTAATTTAAGAATTTAAATTTAAGATTTAAGAAAGAAGGAGGTTCGGACGGTGAAAAGATTTTATAATAATAATTTAGCACTCGCACTACTCGACGCTGATTCGGATCTCCGTGATGAATGAGCGTTTAATTTATTTTAATTTAAAATTTAATTAATATCACGCAAATTCGAGCCGAGCTCCGAAAATTTTTAAAATTTTCAGCTCGGCCTTTTTGTTATTAAAAATTATTAAAAAATTTAATTTATATAACGAGGTGCATTTATCATGAGGCGAGTTAAAATTTTTGACACGACTTTACGCGACGGCGAGCAGTCCCCGGGCTGCAGCATGAACTTGAACGAGAAGGCCGTGATGGCGCAGCAGCTTGACAAGCTCGGCGTTGACGTAATCGAGGCGGGATTTGCAATAGCAAGTCCCATGGACTTTAAGAGCGTGCAGACTATTGCAGCGTCGTTGTCTGAGAATACCAGCTGCGTCGTTGCGAGCTTGGCCAGAGCAGCTAAGGGCGATATAGATTTAGCATGGGATGCAGTGAAGGGCGCAAAAAATCCAAGGATTCACGTCTTCCTTGCGACAAGCGACGTTCACATGAAATATAAATTGCGCATGACACCCGAGCAGGTTTTAAATACTGTGAGTGAGATGGTCGCATATGCAAAATCTTTTTGTGATGATATAGAGTTTTCAGCTGAGGACGCATCACGCTCTGAGCCGGAATTTTTAGCTAAAGTTTACAGCAATGCGATAGCGGCCGGCGCAACGACTATTAACGTGCCGGACACTGTCGGCTACTCGACGCCTCAAGAGATGGCAAATTTAATTACTTACTTAAGAGAACATGTTAAAGGCATAGAAGCTGTAGATATATCTGTGCATTGCCATAATGATTTAGGCATGGGCGTAGCGAACTCGCTGGCATGTGTGAAGGCCGGCGCAACTCAGGTCGAGTGTACGATCAATGGCATAGGCGAACGTGCGGGCAATGCAAGCCTTGAAGAAATAGTTATGGCGTTGAGAACACGCAAAGATTTTTATAATGCTGATACTAATATAGACACTAAGCAAATTTATAGATCAAGCAAGTTATTAAGCAATATAATCGGTGTGCCGATCTGGCCGACGAAGCCGGTTGTAGGGTCTAATGCGTTTGCTCACGAGGCAGGCATACATCAGCACGGCGTAATAGCCAACACTCAGACTTATGAGATCATGAACCCTGAAGATATAGGCATCCCGCATAACACGTTAGTACTCGGCAAGCACTCCGGCAAGCACGCGCTGCGCGAGCGTCTCGTCAGCATGGGCTATGAGTTAAGCGACGCTGAGCTTGAGGACGTATTTGTAAGATTTAAAAATCTCGCTGACAAGAAAAAGAATATTACAAGCTCTGACATAGAGGCTTTGATTTTACACCGCAATAAAAATCAGGATAATTTAAACTTGCAGTTTATAAGCCATGTAGTAAACGCTGGGCGCGATGTGCCGAACATGTCGTGCATCAAGCTTGAGCGTGACGGCGAAATTTTACAGGAAGTTGCAATCGGCGCAGGACCTTTGGACGCATCGTTTAAAGCTATAAATAAAATGTTAGGCGTTGACGTGAAGCTTCACAGCTTTAGCTTAAACGCAGTGACCGACGGTGAGGATGCAATCGGCGAGGCAGTAGTTAAAATCTCTGACGATAAGCACAGCGGCGGCCATACATTCACAGGCTCGGGCCTTTCGACAGACATAATCGAGTCGTCGATTAGAGCGTATGTCAACGGCATTAATAAAATGCTCGACGCTGATATTTAAAATCATTTAAAAATTTAGCGCCTCTTGATTATAAATTTTTATTATGCTATATATCAGGCTTGATAATAAATATTAATCAGGAGGCTTTTTTATTTTATGTCAGGTGATGAAATTTTAGGGCGCGAAAAAATCGGCAAGTTGTTATTCAAATTTGCCATGCCTATGACTATCTCACTCGTGTTAAGCGCAGTGTATAACATGGTCGATCAGATCTTTATAGGTCAGGGTGTCGGCTACATAGGCAACAGCGCAACTAACGTTATATTCCCGTTAATGCAGCTCACGCTTGCTTTTGGATTTATGTTCGGAGACGGTGCAGCGAGCTATATGAATTTGTGCATGGGCGAAGGCAATTATGACGCTGCAAAAAATTCGCTTGCTGCCGGTATAACTGCATCAATAATTTCAGGAATTGCATTATCTATATTATTGCCGTTATTCATGCGGCCTTTATGCAGAGTGTTCGGCGCAACTGAAAGCATTATGCCTTATGCTTTAGATTATGGTTATATAATCTGCCTTGCGACTTTTATTGGCTTATTCGACGCAGTCACGATGAATTTAATTCGAGCCGACGGCAGCCCGGGCTTCGCGATGTTAGGGCTTGTGGCCGGATGCGTGACGAACTTAATCGGCGATCCGGTCGCGATATTCTATTTAGACATGGGCGTTAAGGGCGCTGCTTGGGCAACTGTACTCGGCCAAGCCGTGAACGCCGTCATGAATATATATTATTTTAAATATTGCACTAAGTCAGTCAAGTTAGACAAAGCCGCGTTTAAAAATTCTTTTAAATTTATCGGCAAAATTTCACGTTTAGGCTTCTCAAGCTTTATTGGCCAGATTGGCTTTGTAATAGTTTTATTTACGCAAAATAATTTATTAGTGAATTACGGCGCGATGAGCAAGTACGGCGCTGAAATTCCAATGGCAGCGCTCGGCGTCACGATGAAATTCTTTACTGTATTATTTGTAGCAGTAATAGGCGTGTCAGCCGGTGCTCAGCCGATATTCAGCTATAATTACGGCGCAAAAAATTATGACCGGGTTTTAAAGACTTTAAAGCTTGTGTTAATCGCAGCGTTTATTATTTTAAGCTTCGCGACGCTATGGTTTCAGCTTGCGCCGGACTCGATTATAAATTTATTCGGCTCAGGCAATGAATTATATAACGAGTTCTCACGCAAATGTCTAAGAATATTTTTATCGTTAATAATTTTCGATGCGTGCGAACTTGCCGGCAGCATATTTTTTCAGGCGATAGGCAAGCCGGTTCAAGCTACGGCGTTAATCATGACGCGGCAAATTATATTGCAAGTGCCTTTAATGTATATTTTCTCAAGATTATACGGCGTTGAGGGCTTGCTATACGCCGGTCCGGTTGACAGCTTTGCGGTCGGCACTATGGCGATGATTTTATTATGGCTTGAGATTAAGAAGATGCGGCGGTCTTAGCGTTAAAGCTTGAGAATTAAAAGCTTAAGTGTGCAGCAAAATTTTAATAGCTTGGTTAAAAAATTTAAATTTATAAATTATTGCGTGGGCTTAAAGTCTTAGCGTTAAAGCTTGAGAATTTAAAGCTTAAGTGTTCAGCAAAATTTTAATAGCTTGATTAAAAATTTTAAATTTATAAATTATTACGCGGGCTTAAAGTCTTAGCGTTAAAGCTTAAGAATTAAAAGCTTAAATGCGCAGCAAAATTTTAATAGCTTGATTAAAAATTTTAAATTTATAAATTATTGAGCGGGCTTAAAGTCTTAGCGTGAAATTTTTAAAATTTAAAGCTTAAATGCGCAGCAAAATTTTAATAGCTTGATTAAAAATTTTAAATTTATAAATTATTGCGCGGGCTTAAAGTCTTAGCATTAAAATTTTAGAATTAAAAGCTTAAGTGTTCAGCAAAATTTTAATAGCTTGATTAAAAATTTTAAATTTATAAATTATTGCGCGGACTTAAAGTCTTAGCGTGAAAATTTTAAAATTAAAAGCTTAAGTGCGCAGCAAGATTTTAATAGCTTGGTTAAAAATTTTAAATTTATAAATTATTGCGGCGCATAAATTTATTTAAGATTTTTGCAGCTAAAAATTTTTGAGAAATTTAGCTTGAAAAGTTTTATTGATAAATATATAGCATGATTTAATTTGAGGGGTGAAGGTGAAGGCATGAAACGTATATTCTCGGTCTTGGTTGAGAACAGGTCGGGCGTGCTGAGCAAAGTATCTGGATTATTCGCGCGGCGGTCTTTTAATATCGACTCGCTCGCTGTAGGCGAGACGAATGATCCTGAAGTCTCCTGCATGACGATAGTCTCGTCAGGCAGTGAGCAAATTTTAGAGCAGGTCGAGAAGCAATTAAATAAAAAGCTTGACGTTATAAAATTAAAGAGCTTTGAATCGCATCAGGCGGTCTCGCGTGAGCTAATTATAATCAAGCTGCGCTACTCTAAGACTAACAGGGAAGAGCTGTTGAGCCTATGCACGCTTGCCGGCGCTAAAGTCGTCGATGCTGATAAAAAAACTATGATGATAGAGATGTGCGACACGCCGGAGAAAGTGCAGATGCTTTTGTATTTGCTCTCGGGCGTGAGCATAATTGAAGTCGCGCGGACGGGCGTACTTGCCTTGCCTAAGTGCAGCGAAAATTAAATTATTTATAAATTCAGCCCAGTAATAAAAGCTCGGGGTTGAAATTTTTTATTTAAATAAATTATTATTTGCCTGAATAAAATTCTGTCTTGGTCTCGTTGGCCTGAATAAGAACCGAACTCTGATGGAAACTCTCAAGCAGCTCGCTGCAGGCCTTATGAACTTGATTAAGATTAGTATCGCTTAAGTAAATTACGAGCGTGTACTCGTGAGATATTAAGCCGTCCTCGAGCCAGCCGCCGTCAGCTTCTTGAATAGTGAAGCCCGGGAAATATTTCACAAGTACCGTATCGGCCAGCAGCTTGGCCTCACTGTGATTTGTGAACACGGGCTCGTTAGTATCTTTATGATTTGTGCCTAAGTAAACTACGTACTGCACGTCCCGTTTAAAATGCTCCTGAATTATAAAGAACGAGTTCGCAGCTGCCAGCGCTAATGCGATTAAAGCTATAACTAACGCAGATTTTTTCATGAATTCATTCTCCTTGATTTATTAAAATTAAAATAATTTTAATTATAGCAAAGTGCTATAGCTTATAGGCGCTAATCTCCGGCTTTATGACTTGCGCTGTCATAGTCTAATAGCCTTAACTCATAGCTCTTCTTATCGTTCTTGGCAACTGAATTTAAAATTATCCCGCATGATAAAATTAATAACGCGATTATCATTATCGCAGCTGCAAGCACGCAATCTTCGGCTCTCGCTTTATTGCATATCATGATTATTTAAATTTAAATTTAATATTATTTTTATAAAGCAAGTTACTATAGCAGCGTATAAAAACGGCAGCCCGTAAAAAACGTATCTTGAAATCGGAGTGACAACAAGCGATACACTCGTGACAAAGCCGGTCAATGCTAACATAACAAAAAACATAAATAATGCCTCGCGATTTAATTTATTCTTCACGCAAATTATCAGCAAGCTTAACGCAATTATATAAATAAAACCTGCATAAATATTTAAGACCGGATGAACAAAGGCAACGCTGTTCACAAAGCCGACGGCTGCCCAGCTCAAGTATACACGAATAAAATTCTTGATAAAGTCAGGGCTTTTTATAATTGTCTTTATAATATTTGCCGCGATTTTATCCCGGGCAATCTCAGCTTCAAGACCGCTCAGGCCTTTATCAGCTGCATAATTATAGATTACAGAGCCAGTGTAAAGTCTAAGCTCATCGTAAACAGCTTCGGACGACTTGCCGCTTTTGAAAATTTCTAAATTAGATAATCTATAATGCTCTTTATAGCCTTTTTCATCTATTTCGCGCATGATCTTAATATAAATTTCTCTGATTTCATCGTCTTTAAACAGCGCGGCATCGCTCATGCTGCCTGACAGCAGCACAGCCGGAGCAGCTGCTACAGGTCCGTACGTGTTGCTTATAAACTTTCCGTGAGTGATATAAAAATAGCAGCGCGAAATCAGCATAGCAAGTATGAAAGATGCAAGCATGATTAATAACGGCTTAATAAATTTTTTGCACGCGAATATCATAGCAAAGAAATTTATTATAAATAACATCAGCAGCTGGCCGCGAGTTAATGCTAATATCAAGCTTAATATAACAGCCTCTAAATAATTTTTTAATTCATGATTTAAAATATATTTTATTATCAGCGTGAAGTAAATATAGTATAAAGGCATGGTCACAGCCTCAGTGCATACCGAGCATGATATGACAACACCGGTCCGCGAGAATATTATAGTCAAGAAGAACGGCGCAAGAAATATCATAAATATTAAGCAAGCTATAAATTTATTTAAATTAAATAAACGCTTAATATTTATAACTGCAAAATATACGGCGTAAGCTGCTAATAAATTCTGCGCGATGCTCGCGGCATATAAATAATAATTTTTAAATATAAATCTAAATATAAATAAAAAGAACGGATAAAAAGGCTCGCGGCTTGCCGCCATCTCAATATATCCCGGCGAGTCCGGAATAAGCCTATATTTATAAATCATAAAAGTTAATGCGAATACAAATAGCGAGACTATAAAAATACTTTTTGCAAATTTATCCTGCTCCTGCCGGATCATAAAGCACGCTCCTGTTTTATTTAAAATGTTAAAAATTATAAAAATTATAACGGCTGAAAATCAAGCCGTAACTTCATGTCCAAACCTGCGGCTAAACGGCGCAATTTCTGCCTTCTCTGACAGCTGCTTACGCGCGTCTATCATGGCCTGAATAACAGTAAATTCAGGCTCTAATGCGTCGTACTCGGCTTTAAACTCCGAGTCCTGTAATTGCTCTTTCAAAAAAATCCCTGAATTTATTTGACATTAAAAATTCCTGCGCAGGTTTCACGCCGTCAGCCCTTTCATAAAAAATCACTTCAAATTCATTCATAGCATACCGCCCTTGCAAGAAATTTTTCATAACAAAACGGGCAGGAAAATTATCTCCTGCCCATATATTCTACCTTATTTTTTAAATTTTTAAATAATTTTATTTCGCCCCGGCTGGTCAAACGGGTTATAAGCCGCTTTTATTTCGCGCCGGGCTTACCAAGCAACTTAAACATATTGCTCTTATAGAACTCAACGCCGGGCTGGTCGAACGGATTAATGCCGTTAATATAGCCGCTCACGCCGACAGCATACTCAAAGAAATAGAATAACTGCCCTAAATAAAATTCGTCCTGCTTCGGGATATTAACTATAAAGTTCGGGACGCCGCCCTCGACATGCGCAGCCATAGTTCCCTGCATGGCGCACTTGTTCACATAGTCCATCGTCTTGCCGGCAAGATAATTAAGCCCGTCAAGGTCGTTGTCCTGTGACTTCAGCGTGAAGTCGCGGCGCGGCTCAGCAAGCTTTAATACCGTCTCAAATTTAATACGGCTGCCGTCCTGAATAAACTGCCCCATTGAGTGCAGGTCAGTCGTTAAGTCAACGCTCGCAGGCATGATGCCTTTCTGGTCTTTGCCCTCGCTCTCGCCGTATAACTGCTTCCACCACTCCGAAATATAGTGCATACTCGGCTCATAATTCACTAAAATCTCAACCGCTTTGCCTTTGCGATATAAAATATTGCGCAGCGCAGCGTACAGCACCGACGGATTATTTGCATAATCACTATTTAAAGCTATCTCTCTATAAGCCGCTGCGCCTTCCATTAATTTGTCTATATCGGCGCCGCTGACGGCAATCGGCAGTAAGCCTACGGCTGTTAAGACCGAGAAACGGCCGCCGATGTCATCAGGAATTACAAAGCACTCATAGCCCGCGCTGTCCGATAAAGTCTTTAACGCGCCGCGCGCCTTGTCCGTCGTCGAGTAAACGCGCTTGGCTGCCTCAGCCTTGCCGTACTTCTTCTCTAACAGCTCTAAGAACACTCTAAAGGCTATCGCCGACTCGGTCGTAGTGCCGGATTTAGATATAACATTAATCGAAAAATCTTTATCGCCCAATAAATCTATTACATCTTCAATATAAGTGCCGCTCATGCTGTTGCCGACATAATAAATCTGCGGGGTCTTGCGAGCCTCTTTACTCATCTCGTTATAAAATCCATGGCGCAAAAACTCTATTGCTGCCCTTGCACCTAAATACGACCCGCCTATACCTATCACTAATAATACGTCAGAGTCTGCCTGAATTTTCGCGGCGGCTTTCTTAATCCTCGCGAACTCGTCCTTATCGTAATTCACAGGCAGGTCAATCCAGCCCTGGAAATCATTGCCTTCGCCCTTGCGCGACTTTAATTTCTCTGCCGCATTCATTGCCGTGAACTTCATGCTCTCGACTTCATGCTCAGCAACAAATTTTAACGCATTGCTGTAATCAAAACTTACGTGCTCCATTTTATAAATCAAACCTTTCGCTTTAAAATTTATTAATATTATAAATTATAATTTATTTTAACCAAAAACCCAATGAACCGGCACTTCGATTATCTCAGGCAATAAAATAAATAACACAAGCGAAATTGCAATTAATAATATCCACGGAATAGAAGCTTTTATAATTTTCTCAATCGGCAAGCCAGTTACATTCTCGGCTGCATATAGACACACTCCGACCGGCGGCGTGATTAATCCGAACGATAAAGTTATGACTAAAAATACTACGAAGAATAAAGGCGTTACGCCCACGGCCTGAACTGCCGGCAATAAAATCGGCACTAAGATAAATATAGCTGCCGTCGCATCCATGAACATTCCGACTACTATTAAGAACGCGTATAACACTAATAAAATCACAACGCGGCTGTCCGAAATTCCGCCTATCATCGCGGCTACGCGCGTAGGCAGGCCGTCCATCTCAAATAATACGCTGGCCGGCTTCGCTGCTATCGCTACAAATAATATCGTGCCTGTCGCCCGAGCATTCTTCACCATTATACGGGGAATGTCGCTCCATTTTAAATTCTTAAATACATAAATCGACACAAAGCATGTATAGACAACTGCGATAGCTGCGCCCTCAGTCGGCGTGTAAATTCCGGTGTAAACGCCGCCTAATAAAATTACAGGCGTTAATAATGCCGGTATTGCACGCCTAAATGCCCGGCCAAGTTTGGGATATTCAAAAGGCGTTCTATCACCTATATTATTTTTCTTGCAGAAAAAATAATTATAAATCATAAATATAAAGCCGATAATCAAGCCCGGGATAAAGCCTGCTAACAGCGCCTGACCTATCGAGACGTTTCCAGTTGCAGCAGCGTTAATCATCAAGATGCTCGGCGGAATGACAGACGCAAGCATAGAGCCTGATAAATTTATCGCAGTCGCGTAATCTTTGGGATAGCCCTTTTTCTCTAATGCGTTAATGCTCATCTTGCCTATCGATGCGATAGCTGCGACTGACGAGCCGCTCATGCCGGCAAATATCATATTCACAACTACTGAGACATGGCCAAGGCCGCCGTAAATCCAGCCGACTAACGCCTCGCTTAAGTCATAAATTCTGTCAGCAATGCCGCCCTCGTCCATTAACGAACCGCATAAAATAAATAACGGCACTGCGACCATTATAAACGAGTTCATGGCCGTGAACATCGACTGCGCCGCCATGCTTAACGGCAGGTCAGTCATTAATATCATCGAGATTACAGAGGCCGCGCCCAGTGACACCGCAATAGGCACGCCCAAGAACATTAATAACATAAATATTCCGATTAATACCCAGCTCATAGTTTTATACCCCGCAATTTAATTAAGAATTTTCAAGAGCTTTCTGCTTTTCAGCCTCTTTGTCGCCAATGGCAACTTTGCCGTGATATTCTAAAAAGTTTTGGCAAGTGCCGATTATTCCAAGCACCGCGCCGATGGGCTGACATATTCCGATAATCCACATGGGAATTAATAACGCCGTGCCCATCTCTTCCCACTCGATTTGCTGCTGGACTACTTCCCAGCCGTAAACTAACATCACGACAAAAAAGGCAATGACTATTACGAAATATAAAATCTCGCTGAATTTTTTAAGCCACTTGGGCCCCATCTGCAAGAATAACGTCACGCGCGACGACTCGCATTTATTAAATCCAGCCGCAAGCGCAACGAACATCATCCATAAGAATAAATATCTTGAAGACTCCTCAGTCCACGGGAACGGCCTGCCGATAATCCGGCCTATAATCTGAATCATGATTACAAGCACCATTCCGGCGACTAAAATAGCCAGAACTATATCTTCAAGCTTGTTTACAATATCAAAAAATCCGGAAAGTATAGACTTCTTGCGTTCATTCATGTTTTTTATATTCTCTCCTGAAATTTTTAAAATTAAAGCCCCGCCCGATTGGCATCAGGCAGGGCAGAATTTACATTTAAATATTAATTACGGCCTGTGAACGCCGCAGTCTCGTCAAATAATTTATTATCTTTAATCAGCTCTCTAAACTTCTCGTAGCATGACTTAGACACTTCTATAAACTGCTTCTGAGCCTCGGGGCTTACGTCGTTAGCGGTCATGCCGTTGTCAGTCAAAGTCTTTAACGCGACTTTATCCTGCTCGGCCATCATGTCAACGTTCCACTGCTGGACTTCAGCGCCGGCCTTCATAATTGCCTCTTTCTGCGTGTCGTCAAGGCCGTTAAATAATCTCTCGTTGATGCCGACTACCCAAGCGTCGGCCATGTGATTTGTGAACGATATATATTTCTGGACTTCATAGAACTTGTTAGAATACGGCACATCGACAGGGTTCTCCTGACCGTCAAGCGTATTAAGCTGCAGCGCGTTATAGACTTCCGAGAAGTTCATAGGCGTTGTGACTGCGCCGCAGGCTGAAAAGAACTCGACATAGAGCGAGTTATTAGGCACGCGCAGCACTACGCCCTTTAAGTCATCCGGCGAGTTAATCGGGCGTTTAGAGTTAGTGACTTCACGGAATGAACGCGTCCACTTGCCTACTACATTAATGTGCATTCTATTAACTCTATTAAATAACTCAGTTGCAATGTCACTATTTAAATATTTTAATAACTGCGCTTGGTCGTCGAACATGTACGGCACAGAGATTACGTTAAATCCCGGTACAAAGCTTGCATATACACTCGATGCTAAAATTAACATCTGAAGTGAGCCGGCGCCGAGCTGCTTAATTCCTGCTGCTGTGTCGCCGCCGTATAAGCTGCCGTTACCGGAGATATTAAACTCAAGCGTGCCGCCTGAGTACTCAGTTGCACGCTTTGCAAACTCCTCAGCTGCTGCGTAAATATAAGACGTGACAGGGTCAGGCACAGAAATCGTGATTTTCTTTGCAGCCGCAAATGCAGCCGAAGCCGTTAATACAAGCATAGCAACAAGAAGCACAGCTAAAAACTTTTTCATGATAAAACATTACTCCTTTTAAATTAAATTTTAAATATTATTTTTAAATATTTCTTTTAATGCCGGATACAGGCTAAGATACGTGCCGTAGCGCTTATCGTAGATTTCATCAAAGTCATGATTTGGCTTGAACTCGCGATAAACGCTTTTCTCGACTTTACTCGACGCCTCGTAAACATCTTTAAACACGTTCACGCCGACACCGGCTAATAATGCCGCGCCTATCGGGGCCATGTCGTGAATGTCCAACACTGTTATATCGCGGCCTGTAATATCGGCCTTGATTTGCGCCCAGACCTCGCTCTTTGCGCCGCCGCCTATCGACGAGAATTTATTAATCTTATTGCCGGTGATGCGCTCGGCGATTTGGCACATCTGCCTTAAGCCATAGCCGCAGCCTTCGAGTACTGCACGGTTCATATCGCGCTTTGAAGTATGAAGTGAAATTCCGAAGAACACGCCGCGGGCGTACGGGTCCCATATTGGGCTGCGCTCACCGAGCATGTACGGCAAAAATACAACGCCGCCGCACCCGGGCTCAGCTAACTCGGCCTCGTGATTCATAGCTCTGAACGCACTCGTTAAATTCACGGCTGCGTGTTCGTCATTAAGATTTTTAAGATTATTAATTAAATCACCGTAGAATTGCCGCAAGAACCATTCGTTGGCTGCGCCGGTGAACGACATTGCGCCCTGATAAATCCAAGTGTCCGGCACAACGTGGCAACGGTTGATAAACGCCCTGTCGAACACAGGCCGGTCAATGCACACTGTCAATACATCAGTCGTGCCGACGGACTCGCACACGTCACCGGCTTTGACAACTCCGGCAACCAGAGTCGCGCAGGGCGTATCTGCGCCGCCTGCTGCTACGGGCGTACCGCGCTTGATGCCTAAATTAATTAAGTCTTCATT
>JAFUXM010000248.1 GCA_017470785.1 Synergistaceae bacterium | reverse complement strand
ATAATAATTATTATTTATATTATCAACACCGGCCTCTGACGGCAGGATAATCCGGCCAGTCTCGGGGTCGTAGCCAGTCGCAGCCGCCGCGTCAACACGCCTTGCAAAGCTAAAGCTGCAAGCTGCTATAAGCAATAATAAAACCAAAATTTTTTTCATCAAAATTACCCCTTAAATTAAATTAAGCTAAATCAAGGCCGCGTTAATCTTCGTCTCTTACGACGTCCTGCGCCATGTTAAGCTCAGTTATGTATATTCCGAGCGGATTTACCAGCACGTCGGCCAAATCCCTAACGGGCGATATTGCAATAGTCAAAATAGCGCGCCACTCAGTTACGCCGCGTATCTCGCCGTTTCTCAGCCTTGTCTCAGTCCATAGAACCTGCCATGACAAGCCGCCGTCACCGATCGGCAGCACCGATGCGACTTGAACCTGCGTTGTCGTGCCGTCTCTGCTATTGCCGTTATTCTCAAACGGGTTATTCTCACGGTAATAATGCGATACTACGCTTTCAGCCGACGAGTCATTCGCAAGATACGCATATACTTCATTGACTAAAGCGCGCTGTGCATAGACGTCAACTAAGCGCGTCTTGAAATTGCTGATAAAACGGCCTAATGCCGCGATAATAACTCTATTATCAGCTGCAGCGCCCTGCTCCGCCGACTTCACAGCTACGGCATAACCCTGTTTGTCAACCTGCACAACATACGGCACGACTTTATTCTGACTGGCCATCCATACCATCATAGCACCGAACGCAAGACTTAACATCAGTAACAAGAACGATATTTGCCGCCACCGAGCCGCCTCGTTCACCGCCGCGCCGTACCTGTCGCCGTACTCAGCCCTTGCCGACAAATACGGGTTCTCAGCGCCACCAGTCTCAGCTTCACTTGCCTTCTTTCTGCCAAACATCTTTATTCGCACCCCCTCGCTAATTATTATTTATGCTCTCACGCCTGACATAGGCATTATCAGGCTTGATATAATTTGTCATAGCTTCAGCATTTGCAGGATTTTTAACCGGTTTTGCACCGCCCTGTTCAGCCATAGGCCGATAGCCCGCGCCGCTCAACATGCCCTCTTCATGCCGCACATCATCGCGGCTAACGTAATTTTCATTGCCGATTAACTCAGCCGCGCCGCTGGCCTCTCTGTATCTGCCGCCCCAGCTTCTAATAGCATCCATTATAGACCCGCTAACGCCCCGCGTCTCTTCCTTTCTGACTTCCACCGGCGCGTTAGAACCAGTCAAAGTTGCGTACACAACTTGATTGCTGGGCACTCCAAATGTCATAACAGCCCTGTTCACAATGCCTTGCGCCGCCTTGGGAATATAATACACGGCCATTAAAATACATATCATGCCGCCTAAAATCTGACCTGCTGACGTAATTAACGTACTCATGTCAGCGGCTTTATTAAAGCTTGCTTCCCAGTCAATTACGGTCTGGCTGGCAAATTTATAAACTATCATTACCATTAATAGCTTAACTCCAACCGAAATTGCGTATTTTAAATAGCTCAGCGCAATATCGCGCGTGTACTCGAAACCGCCAAAGCCCAGTAACACAGCGCCGCCGCACAGCACTAAGTGCATCTCAATCAAAGCCAGCGCAAATAATCCAGCTATTAACGCAACTGCAACCAGTATTATCAAGCCTAAGAATATAACGCCCGTGAAATCGCCCCATCCAGCGTTCCAGCTTTGCTCAACTATATTACCGTAAATCCTTATGCCGGCTGACATGATATTATCCGGCGCAATCTCAGCAGTGCCGTTCACCTTGCCGCCTATCGCCACGAACGAGTTAATTATCATCT
>JAFUXM010000247.1 GCA_017470785.1 Synergistaceae bacterium | reverse complement strand
CTTGAGGACGGCAAGACTGGTATTATGGGCTATGATAATAACACCGGCGAGTATTATTTATATCAGAATAATAGAATTAATGCGGTCTATCACGGGACGGGCGATTTATTCTCGAGCGTGTGCGTCGGTGAAATTTTGAGAGGTCACAGCTGGCAGGACGCAGCGCGTATTGCAGCTGACTATACGGCTAAGACTATAGCAGTCACGCTTGAAAGCCCTGACAAGCCGTGGTACGGCGTGAACTTTGAAGAGACTTTACCGGATTTATTTAAATTAATTTAATTTAGTTTAATCGGGGTGAATATTTATGCAGGTTAAGGCAAATATATTTAGGGAATATGACATACGCGGCGAGGCTGATAATGATTTAAGCAGCGATGTAGTTTACGCGATAGGTCAGGCCTATGGCACGCGGCTTGTTAATAATAATATTAATTGCGCGGCAGTCGGCGGAGATGTGCGCATCTCGACTAAACGCATTAAGCAGGCAGTTATTGACGGCTTATTAAGCACTGGAGTAAATGTAATTGACATAGGCGTTGTGACGACGCCGTTATTATACTGGAGCTTGAAGCATTTTGATTTAAAGTGCGGCGTGATGGTAACAGGAAGTCACAATCCGCCGGAGATGAACGGCCTGAAGTTATGCGCCGAGTTCGGCACGCTCTACGGCAGCGAAATTCAGGAAATTAGGGAGTGCATCGAGGCCGGAAATTTTGCGCAGGGCAGCGGCAAGCTTGAGCATAAGGATATTCAGCAAGAATATTTAGATATGCTTAAAAATAAATTTAAATTAAATAAAAAATTTAAAGTTGTATGCGACAGCGGCAACGGTGCAGCAGGCGGCTTAGCGCAAAAATTTTTTGAGCTGTTAAATTGCGAGTGCATAGAGCTATACGGCGAGCATGACGGCAAATTCCCTAATCATCATCCTGATCCGCAGAAACGCGAAAATCTTAAAGATTTAATAGAGGCCGTGAAGTTAAATCATGCTGATATAGGCTTTGCGTTTGACGGCGACGCAGATCGCATAGGCGTTGTTGATGATTTAGGCGATGTGATTTTTGGTGATAGATTAATGGCGCTGTACTGGCGTGAAATTTTGCAGAATGAAAAGTATAAAAATGCGCCGGTGATTATCGAGCCTAAGTGCAGCATGGCCTTAGCCGAAGAAGTTGAGAAGTTAGGCGGCCAAGTTGTGTACTGGAAGTCCGGCCATTCGTTGATTAAAGCTAAGATGCGTGAGATTAACGCGCCTTTTGCCGGTGAATATTCAGGTCACATGTTCTTCGCGGATGAATATTACGGCTTTGATGATTCGTTTTACGCAGCAGGCCGCGTTTTAAGAATTATGGACAAGGCTAATAAAAGTTTAAGCGAACTTGTTAAATCTATCCCGGTATATCCTGCAACTCAGGAAGTTAGAATTAACTGCGCTGATAATTTGAAATTTGCAGTAGTCGAAGAGATAAAGGCCGATGCGCTGAGATTTTATCAGGCCAGCGTTATCGACGGCATAAGGATATTATATCCTGATGGCAAGGGCTGGGGATTAATCAGGGCGTCGAACACGCAGCCGGTCATAGCTGTTAGGTGCGAGGGCAAGACCGAGGCCGCTTTGAATGAGATTATGAGCGATATTAAGACGCGGATATTAGCGGCAGGGCTTGATGATTTTGACTGGAGTTTTTAATTTAAATTTATGGCTTGAAAATTTAAAAATTTTTACGTAATTATGATAATTTGCAAGTTAATTTAAATATGAAATAATAATTTTATTGCGTTAAAAATTTAAATTTATCTGGAGGGATCAGCCATGAAAAAGTTTGTTGCTGTTTGTCTTTTAGTTCTTGCTGTGCTTGCGTTTGTACCGGCTGCATTTGCCGCGCCGGCTCATGTCTTCACTGTTCATCATATCGGATCGATGACGCATCCGTATCAGAAAGGCGCGGAGTATTTTAAAGAATTATTAGAAAAATATTCAGACGGCAAGATGACGCTTGATATTTTCGGGAGCAAT
>JAFUXM010000246.1 GCA_017470785.1 Synergistaceae bacterium | reverse complement strand
GCAGCCATAAAGTCGCTCGATCCTGAGCTAAACAGCGTCTCGCATGATATTTGCGAGGCGTTTATTTTATCCCGAATTGACGAGCTGCCGGAGCTGTTAATTGACTTGCTGGCGTGGCAGTGGCACGTTGACTATTATGAGCCTGATTTGCCGCTTGCGACTAAGCGCAGCCTGGTCAAGAGTTCTATCAGCTGGCACAGGATTAAAGGCACGCCGCAGGCTGTAGCACAGCTTGTCACGCAATTATTCGGCAGCGCGAAAGTCAGCGAGTGGTTTGACTATCACGGCCGGGCGTATTTCTTCAGGGTGGCGGTGAATATAAGCGGCCTGAACACGCTTGAGATGGACGCGGCGGCGCTGGCTAAGTTAAGACGCGTGATCAAGTGCGCTCAGAATGCACGCAGCTGGCTTGAATTTATCTCGCTGATTTATGATCTGGAAGATACGCAATTAACACGGGAAGAGTTGGCGGCGCTGAAATTAGCCACCGGATACTATGATTATTACCCGTACAAGCTGAACTATAACGCTCGGCGGTGGCTGGACTACGACTGCTTCAACGGTGAATTAATATTCCAGGGTGACAGCAGGGCGTGCTTTGCAGGCGATGATATGCAGCTGAGCTTTGACGGGCTTCATAGCTTCACCGGCGAACACGCTGACGCGCGGACTTTCACTTTCAACGGCAATTTGAACTTCGGCGACTTGAGCGGGTTAAACAGCTTTGGCTCGGCACGCGACTTGATTAATATCGACGCGCTGCAGCTTATCATGAGGCTGAATAGCTTTGCTGATGATTATTCACGCGAGCTGGCGAAGTTAAGTCATAACGGCAAGTTCAGCTTTGACGGGCTGATTAACTATACGGCCGGTCTGAGTCTGAACGGCAGGCATGACTTCACCGGCAGTTTTAACACCGGCATAGCAGCGCTGACGTTGCCCCGCGATGCAAAATTTGCAGTTGGTATGAAGTCAGTGATGGCGGACACGGAGCAGGTCAGCGAGCTGAATAAATTAACACTGCGGGATTTACTCGAGGACTTTTATTTGTGCAGCGCCGACAGCTTGAGCAGACTTGACGGAAGTCTTGCCTTCGGCGGCAGCTTCACTCATGGCGCAGGGCTGGAGCTTGACGGCAGCGCAGAATTTAATAACGGCTTCACAAGTCAGGGTGAATTTGCCGCGCAGAATTTCCGACGAGGTCATGACAGCTTAATTCTCAATGCTAAGAGCATTTTGTGCGACGACTATTCACATGAATTAGTAAGCGCTGAGTTTGACCGTGCAGTCAGCTTTGACGGGCAGCGCAAGTTTGACGGGCAGCGTGACTTGCCGAGTTTGGACTTCACCGGCATGATTAACTTCCAGCAGGATCGGCAATTCTTTATTGTCACACCGCGCGACTTGAAATTAAACGCAAGCGCAAAGCTTGATTATCAGGACACGGAGCAGGTCAGCGAGCGTGAATTTGCAGGCAGCATCAAGCTTAGCTCAAGCTTCACTGGTAATGTCATGAGCGACGGCAGTCACACCTTCGGCGTCACAAAGCTTGATATTAACGCAGACTGGCAGATCACGCGCGTTGACTTAGACGGCGGCTTCAGCATGAGCGGCGAGTGCAGCTTTCAGCATGACGGCAGCCCGTTAATCGCTGCTGCCTAAATTTGCCGCCAGAACGGCACGAGATTAAATTTTTCTGGGACGAGAGGAGTAAATATATTCATGATGGAATTTCAGGAGCATATCGAGGCTTTACGCGGCGAATTTGCACTGCGGGTGTTTAGACGCGGCGAATTAATCGAGCAGTACGCAGATCATAATTTGATCGTGAATTCAGGGCGCGAGCGGCTTGCAGAGCTTGCAGCTGGTCTAAGCAGCAAATTTATTACGCAGCTCGGCATCGGCACCGGCACTAACACCGAGGCCGAAGACGATACGCAGCTGGAAAATCAGCAGCTGTTCGCACTAAGTTCTTGCAGCACCGACGGCCGCGACGCTAAGTTTGACTTCGTCATCACGCCGGAGCAGGCCAATGGGCTTAAAATCACTGAGTTCGCGCTGTTCTGCAGTGATAATACTATGTTCAGCCACAGGGTGCGCAAGACGCAGAGCGGCGAGGTTCGCGGCATCGAGAAAGAGAATGATATTCAGATCGAGGGCTACTGGGTCATTCACTTCTAATTATTAGCTGTGCTAAGCTGAGGCTCAGGCCGGACGGGCTGGGCACGGCGCATATTTTTATCGTAACTAAATCACACCAAAGGAGCGGATTGAAATGGCAGTTAAT
>JAFUXM010000245.1 GCA_017470785.1 Synergistaceae bacterium | reverse complement strand
TTTTAATATCCTCCATGCTCAAAATATTACAGCTCACAGAACGCCTTTAAAATATTTAAGCCGACCGCGCCGCTCTTCTCAGGGTGAAACTGGCAGCCGAAAATATTTTTGCGCTCAACGCAGGCTGTTATATCAGCTCCGTACTCGGTCACAGCTGATACATATTCAGGCTCGCAGTCTGCATAATACGAATGCACGAAGTAAACGCAGTCATTATTATTTATATATTTAAATAACTTGCTGCCGTTCTTAAATATCAGCGCGTTCCAGCCGATCTGAGGAATTTTTAAATCTTTATTTATAATATCAGCCATCGGCAAGATCTCGCCGGGTATCAAGCCTAAGCCCTCATGCTCGCCGTACTCAAAACTTTTATCAAATAATAATTGCATACCCAAGCAAATTCCTAAAATATTTTTGCCGTGCTTTGCTGAGTTAATTAACGGCTCAGCAAGGCCGGAAGATTTTAATTTATTTGCAGCATCACCAAAAGCTCCGACGCCGGGCAGTATAATTTTATCCGCAAGCTCTATATCTCCAGTCTCATGCGTAACTTTAACGTCATAGCCTATGGCGTTAAACGAACTTTCAAGCGAAAATAAATTTCCTACACCATAATCTATAATTGCAATCATTAAATAACTCCTTTAGTCGATGCGATCTCGTCTTTAAAATCTTTATCAATGCTGACGGCCTGCCTTAAGCTTCTTGCAGCAGACTTAAACGCGCCTTCTAAAATATGATGCGTGTTCTCGCCTGCTAATTGCTTAACGTGCAATGCGCAAGCCGCCTGCCTGACAAAGCCGAGCCAAAATTCTTTTGCAAGCTCAGTGTCAAATTCGCCAACTTTAGCATTCAATAAATTTACGTCCCAGTTTAAATGCGCACGGCCTGAAAAATCTATCGCAGTTAATATTAGCGCCTCGTCCATCGGCAGAATAAAATATCCATAGCGCACAATCCCGCGCCGCTCGCCCAACGCCTTATTAAATGCTTGGCCTAAGCAAATTCCTAAATCCTCTGTGATATGATGCAGATCAACGTGAGTGTCGCCGCTCGCGTTAATATTTAAATCAAATCTGCCGTGATGCGCAAACAGCGTCAGCATATGCTCCATGAAGCCGCAGCCCTTAATATTAATTACGCTCTCGCCCTTGCCGTCAAGATTTAATTTTAATTCTATATCAGTCTCAGCCGTAACGCGCTTAATCTCAGCTGCCCGCACCAGGGTCGCGGACCCTGAACCCATCATTTTATCAATCATTTTTATTTAATATCTCCTGCACTGCATTTACAAAAATTTTCATGTCGCTCATGCTGCCTATCGTAACCCTAATAAAATTATTAATTCTATCGGGCTTGGCAAAATGCCGCACTAAAATATTTTTAGCTCTCAGCTCGTCAAATAATTTTTGACCTGAAATTTTTTCATGCCCGGCAAAAATAAAATTAGCCTGTGAATTTGTCATATTAAAGCCTAAAGACTTTAAGCTCTCAACCGTGAACGCCCGAGCCTCTTTAATTAAATTTATATTATTATCAAAATAATTTTTGTCCTCAAGTGCGCCTATCGCAGCCGCCTGCGTCATTGAGTTAATATTATACGGCGCAAGCGAATTTTTAATTGCCTTCAAGTCACGTATCAAGTCAGCATGTGCAGCTGCAAAGCCAAGCCTGCCGCCGGCCAGCGACCTCGACTTAGAGAAAGTCTGCACAACTATTAAATTATTATATTTATTAATTAACTTAACTGCGCTCGCGCTCGAGTCTGCAAAGTCTATATAAGCCTCGTCTATTGCAACGACATTATCAGGATTAGAACTTAACACGCGTTCAATGTCATCAAGACTTAATAATAATCCGGTCGGCGCATTGGGATTAACTATGAACGAAGTTCTTCTATTATATATATAATCATCTAAATTAATTTTAAATTCAGCGTCAAGCTCCGGCGTAACGTAATTCACGCCGTGAAACTCGGCCAAGACTTTATAAAAACTATAAGTAATATCAGGGAACGCTGCGCCCTGCGTCTCATCACAGAAGGCCGCGAATATAAAATTTAAAATCTCGTCAGAGCCGTTGCCGCATAAAATATTTTCCGGCTCGACTTCAAGACTTGCAGCCAATTTATTTACAAGCTGCGTACAGTCTGGATCTGAATATAAATTTAAATTTGCTGCTGCCCGAGCTGCGTACTCTATAGCCAAAGGCGACGGCGCAAACGGCGACTCGTTAGTATTTAGCTTAATAAATCTCTCAAGCTCCAGATGCTCACCGGCAGTATCATACGGCGCGATATTCAAATATTTTTTATTAAAAAATTTAGTGAAGCTCATTTAATCAACCTCTATTCAATTTCACGTCTCGCGCCGACGGCTATAAGCCTTGATAAAGCGCTCGCGGCGTGGCCGGTCAAGCCTTCTTTATTTGCAAAATTTGCTACGTCCTGAGCAGCTTTGCTCATCGCCTCTTGCGTGTAATAAATAAACTGCGATTTTTTAACGAAATCATCGACCGATAACGGACTTGAAAATCTTGCCGTGCCGCTCGTGGGCAGAGTGTGATTAGGGCCTGCGTAATAATCGCCCAGCGCCTCAGGGCAATATCTGCCTAAAAATACCGAACCGGCATTCTTAACTTTGCCAAGCCAGTTAAACGGCTCATCTACACACAGCTCTAAATGCTCCGGCGCAATTTCATTTGCAATATTCACTGCCTCATCAAGATTATTAACTAAAATAATTTTGCCGTTATTCTCGATAGAGGTCTTTGCAATTTCGCAGCGCTCAAGTTTATTTAACTGCGTCTCTATCTCAGCCTGCACTTCATGAGCTAACTTAGCTGAACTTGTGATTAACACCGCGCTGGCGTTCACGTCATGTTCGGCTTGGCTTAATAAATCTGCTGCAAGCCAGTTTGCCTTATTATTATCATCAGCAACAATTAAAATTTCGCTCGGGCCGGCGATCATGTCTATTGCAACGTGACCGAACACCTGCCGCTTAGCTTCTGCGACGTACATATTGCCCGGCCCGACTATCTTGTCAACTTTAACTACGCTCTCAGTGCCGAACGCTAACGCAGCTATGGCTTGCGCACCGCCGATCTTATAAATCTTATCGACTCCGGCTATGCTTGCAGCCGCTAAGATATTTGGGTTAATCTTACCGGACTTTAAAGGCGGCGTTGTCATTATGACTTGATCGCAGCCTGCAAGCTTTGCAGGAATTGCATTCATTAATACAGTCGACGGATACGCAGCTGTGCCGCCCGGGACGTATATACCGGCCTTCTCAAGCGCAATAACTCTTTGCCCAAGTATCACGCCGCCGTCATCTTTATTAACTATAAAGCCATTGCGGACTTGCTTTGCGTGAAAGTCTTTTATATTATTCGCCGCGCGTTTTAATAAATCTATAAACTCCGGCTCAACTAAACTCAATGCCTCGTCAATCTCACCGCGCGTGACCTCTAAATTATTTAAATCAACTTTATCAAATTTTAATTCATAATCTCTAACTGCCGCATCGCCGCGAACCCTAACGTCCTTAATTATATTTGCAACCGCCTCACGCAAGCCTGTGCTGTCATCATCATAATTAACGGCTCGATTAAAAATTTTATCAAGCTCGTTATAATTTAAAATCTTTATCATCTTGTCTCCTAAATTTTTTGAAAATTTTAAATTTAAATTTTTTATATTATATATTACTTTAGTAAACAAGATTTTATAGCGGCCAAGCTTGCAGAGTTAATAAGTTATTTATAAGAGATAAGAGGTGTCATCGAAAAGAATTAATGCACAAGGCAATACGACAAATTTATATGGCAGCTATCTCGAGGCTTTTATTTATTTTATTCTCGAAGAGCTTGCAAATTTGCAGCTTTTAAATTAAATTAAATTAAATTTTTAGCAGGGGGTAATTTACATGAAATTTAAAATGATCCATGAGAATTATAACGTTCAAGATCTTGAAAGGTCGCTTGAGTTCTATCAAAAGGCGCTCGGTCTTACTGAACGCAGACGTAAGACAGCGCCTGACGGCTCATTTATCATAGTCTACATCGGCAACGGCGAATCTGAATTTGAACTTGAATTAACTTGGCTTGCCGAGCATCCGGATAAATACGACCTCGGAGACGAAGAATTTCATCTCGCTTTTCACGTTGACGATTTCGATGCGGCACATGAGCTTCATAGTGAAATGGGATGTATATGCTATGAAAATCATGAAATGGGAATTTATTTTATTCAAGACCCTGATGGGTACTGGCTTGAAATCATTCCTGCAAATCGATAAGAGCCGTATCAGCCAGTTTCGCCAGCGCCTCGCACGGCTTTAAGTTAATTAA
The DNA here is from genome assembly GCA_017470785.1 of Synergistaceae bacterium. Taxonomy (GTDB): domain Bacteria; phylum Synergistota; class Synergistia; order Synergistales; family Aminobacteriaceae; genus JAFUXM01. The sequence goes on along the minus strand of JAFUXM010000245.1, from coordinate 4,174 downwards.
TTTTAACTCATGAGGCATAGCGAATAATTTTATAATTAACTCAGCTAATCGCGCGTCTTCTTGATCTTCATGATACACGAGGCCGCCGCCTAAATCATAAAAGCAATTTGCATTTCTAACCTGATGATTTTCAGCGGCGCCCGGCCACGGCACGCTTATTGCCGGAATTTGCCAAGTCAGCGCCTCTGCGAGCGTCGACCCACCGGCCCGGCAGATTAACGCATTACATAACGAGTAAAACGGGTTCATGTCCCATTGCCTGCCGGTAAAATAAATATTATTTAAATTTAAATCATAATCTTTCGGCGCATCGCCGAGCATTAAAAAATAATATTCATGCTCTAAGCTCTGCGCTGCCGCGCTTAATTCGCCTGCTGCATCAAAAATTTTATTCATCAAGCTCCTGCTGCCCAGCGACCCGCCTGCGACTCCGATTATTTTAATATTCTTGCTTAATAATTCATTTGCAGTTTCAGCCGGAATATTTAGCTTGCTGATTGCGTCACTGCGCGAATATTTAATCGGCTCTCTGACCGGAATGCCAGCCGTGATGAATTTAATTTTCTCAATTCCAAAGCACTCCTGCCAGCCTGCTGCAATAGGCACGCCCAACTTCGCCGCTATGCGCGTAACCCGTCCAGCCGCCGCGTTCTGCTCATGAACTATTAATTTAACATGCTTCAACTTCGCAATCACAAGCGGCATGAAAGATATATAGCCTCCGAATAAAAATATATAATCCGGCTTAATTTTATTTATAATTTTTAAAGCTTCATAAAACGACTTTAACAGCTCGTATAATCGCTTAAAAATTTTTACGGGCGACCGTGAGCCTAACGGCGAGCCGCTTAAACTTAATTTATAAGGCTTAATATTTAACGATTTATAAATTTCAAGCTCAAGCTCACGAGAGCCGCACATGTAAAATATTTTTGCCTGCTCATTATCCTCAAGCCATTTGCCGAACACTGCAGCCGGAAAGATATGGCCGCCAGTCCCGCCCGACACTATCAACACACGATTTATATTATTCTGCATTTTTATTTAATATTTTATTTTTAATATTAGCCTGTTCCGGCTCGTCTTCGTTATCTTCACTGAATGCTATAGTATTAATTCCCATTAACATGCCTATCTTAAGCCACATGCACAGCATCGAGCTGCCGCCGGCACTGATAAACGGCATGGGGATTCCAGAAAGCGGCATTAACTTAGTTACCCCGGCAACATTTACAAACATAGGGAAGACTACGGACGCAGCAAGTCCTAAGCTTAATAACGCCAGATAATTATAATTTAAGAGCTTTAATCGCTTATATAAAATATAAACGCGCCGCGTCCATAGCGCATATAATAATATAAGCGTCATAGTGCCGATTAGACCAAACTCCTCGCCTATTGCCGGAAATATATAGTCAGTGTCGGCCTCGGGCATAATATTATCTTTTTGAAGACCCTTGCCTATGCCCACGCCGGTTACGCCGCCGTTAGAGAACGCGACCAAGCCCTGTATAATCTGATAGCCTTTGCCCTGCGCGTCTTCCCACGGATCTCTAAACGCTAAAAATCTCTTCATACGATAAGGCGTAACTAAAATTGCCAGAATGCCAAGCATCACTAAAATCGCACCGCCGATTAAAGGCCATCGCCAGCCCTTGGCCTCAGTGTGCATGAATAAGCATATCGCAATAACTAAAATTGATCCGCCGAAGTTCGGCTGCGCCATCAACGGCACAACAGAACATATCATGACAAACAGAGTCGGATTAGCAAAGATGCCAAAGCCCTGCCGCTGAGATTTTATTAATCTATTCGCCATAACTAACGGCACCGCGATTAATAATAATTCCAACGGCTGAAAGCGCAAGCCTGCAAAACCCAGCCATCGCCTTGCACCGCCGACTTTAATGCCTATTCCAGGCACAGCAGCAAGCGTAACTAAAATTAACGATATGCACCAGAAAATGCCGCCGCGCTTCCTAAAAAATTCAGGCGGCGTTATCGCACAGCAAAACGCGCAGATTAAGCCTACAATTAAAAACTGCAGCTGCTTAAACGGCGGCCCGTACGGACTGCCGATAGCTATGCTGTTGCGCAGCGACAGCGACGAGATCATAATAAGCCCGCACGCGCTTAATACTAACGGGATAATCCATAGTGACCACTGGACAGGACGCTTCATCTTTATAATTAATTTATTTTAATTTATTCACAAGCTCACAAAAATGTTCGCCGCGCTGATTATAGCTTGAATACATATCCCAGCTCGTGCAGGCCGGCGATAATAACACGGTCATATCGGGCTTGGCTATGTCATGTGCAATTTTAACTGCTTCTGCCATGTCTTGAGCTTTATAAATATTTTTAAAATTAATATTTAATAAAGCTTTATTAATTGCGTCGGCTTCTTCACCTAATAACACGGCTGCGTCAGCATATTCATTCACGGCCTCGGCAAGCGGCGCGTAGTTCTCGCCTTTACCCCGGCCGCCTAAAATTATAATTTTTCTGCCCGGCACTGACTGCATAGCCGTCGCCGACGCCGCAACGTTCGTACCTTTAGAATCATCGACATATAACACGCCGTCTATCACTCCGGCATTATGACATCTATGAGGCAGCGGCTTGAAATCATCTAATAAAAATTTCGCATCGCTAATATCCGCGCCCATTAAATATAATGCGCTCAGGCTCATAGCAATATTCTCTAAATTATGCAAGCCTAATAAATCTGTCTCGTCAAATTTAAATAAATTTATAATTTTATTATCTAAACTCAACACTGCGCATTTCTCAGCGTCATTCATGAATATATGACCGGCCAATTTATGCTCAGGCTCTTTATCCCAGCTTAAAGTTATAACCCGCTCCAAATCTTTTACATTCAAAGCCTGCTTAATAGCATTCACATCTCTATCTTGAATAATGCCCCAGCCGTCGTTGCGCCTTAACGCAATTAATTTAGCCTTAGCTTTAACATAATTTTCATAGCTGCCGTGCCAATCGATATGATCCGGCGCTAAGTTAGTGATAACAGCAATAAAATTATTTAAAATATTCGCGCGTTCAAGCTGGAAGCTGCTCAGCTCTAAGACAACTGCATCAAAATCTTTGCCGGTGAAATCCGCCGCTGCTGTGCCTAAATTGCCGCCCGTGCCGGCCTTGAACCCAGCTTTATTTAACATAAAGCCTATCAAAGACGTTACAGTGCTTTTGCCGTTGCTGCCGGTAACTCCAATAATCTTATCAGCCTTAATTAACGGCGCGACAAAATCGATCTCACCGGTTAATTTCACGCCGCGCCGTTCAGCTTCCTGAACAAAATTTGACTTCGGCGCTATGCCCGAGCTCAATAAAATTATATCCGCCTTAAAAGCCCTTTCACTATTGCCGCCCTCTTCATATTCAATATTATTTGCATCAAAAAAATTTTTAGTCTCAGGCTTAATAGCTTTAATCTCAGAGACAAATACATTTGCGCCCAAGCCATGAGCCAGCGCCGCAAGCCCCTTGCCGCTCACGCCTGCTCCGATCACAGTTATATTTTGATTTTTATAATTCATTTTATTAACATCTCCAGATTTTATAAATTAATTAAATTATAAGCCTTTATAAATATATTTCAGGCAATTCCAAGCTCCTCTTTTACGGCATCAAACGATATATTTGGCTCGTCCTTACGTTCCATGACAACGGCCATGTCCGCCTCGTCTTCACGCTCCGACGCATATTTTAAGAACGCCGCGTAATCGCACAGCTTTTCAAGATTATATTCGTCAAGCTGCGACGCTATAGCAACAATATCCGACACCGTCAACTTCAATTCCCTCTTTATTGCTTAAAATCCCAATTAAATATGGCTAAATCCTTAAAGCCCTTATACTATAAATTAAATTTAAATTTTACTCATCAATTCCGCGCTTCGCTAATTCATCAGCTAAAATTTTTCAAGAATTTTTATTATCTCGGTATTACTATTTTATTGGGCGTAATCACGCGCTGTCTCGCCGTCTTCATTTCTAGCGTTGACATCAGCCCCGACATCGACCAACGTTTCTATTACTTCGGGATTTTGATTATACCGCGCTGCCGCCATAAGCGCCGTCTTGCCGTCTTCATTTCTAGCGTTGACATCAGCCCCGGCATCGATCAAAAGTTTTATCACTTCTGGATT
>JAFUXM010000244.1 GCA_017470785.1 Synergistaceae bacterium | reverse complement strand
AATCCTCTCGCTTTACTGTCTCTGCCTGCCCATCCGTCATCGCGCTGAAGAATATTATGGATTTTATTGATATAAAACGAAGGAGCCTTAGGATTTGTCATATCCTGATATTCTTTAAGCGTATTCTCTGTTGTTTTTACCAAGGCTTCTGCCTGTTCAAGCTCTTTCTCTGCCTGCTCTCCAAGCATAACTATCGAGTCAAGCCCTTTTCTCTCGATACGAACATTGGCTGTTACATAATCCTCATCAAAAACAAAGATGCCTGCTTGCTCAGCTTTCGATAACGTTACAGATTGATTCGTTTTATCAAGTATATCCGCTGTAATAACTGTAGGAACATCTTCACCCTTAATCTTACGAAAAGCCTTCGCAATTGTGCTTTTGCCGGATCCATTCCGGCCATAAAGAAGTGAAGCTTTAGCATATTTCTTCCCGTCTGAAGAAGAAAATATTGGCAGCGCAGTCATAGATGAGAAATTTGCTCCCTGAAATCTGATTGATGACAAATCTTTGAGCATAGTACATCTCCTTTTATAAGTTATAAGCTAATATAAATAATAAACAATTTTGAACACTAAAAATTATATGTCACATTGAAAATTATATAATCCGCATATTTAAAGAAAAAGATATTAAAAATTTTAATTAATAAACGCCCGGGAGTTTTAATAATTCCCGGGCGTTGTGTTTTTAATTAAATTAAATTATTTTATTTAGCCATAAATTTTTCGCTGACGTTGCCGCTCTTGCCTAAGAATTTGCCTAATGTATAGTAGCCGCCGTTCGCTGCATGAGAGTGCGAGAAGAATAATATAGAGCTGCCGTCCTTGCCTATCGGGTTGATCTTGCCTCTGGCGTCTAAATAATCTTCGTTCGCACTGACGCTTTTAATCTTTAATATTAACAAGCGGCCTTTGCTCGCATCGCTCTCACAGAACTCGTCTTCAAGTTCGCACTCGAGCGTAATAGGCAGCTCGTTGATGTACGGCGCGTTGACGGTCTCGGCCTTAGCAGCCGTCAAGCCAGCAGCCTTTAACTTATCCTGAAATTCTTTCCCGTCAGGCGTTAAGCCAGAGAAGCTGCCTAATAAATCTACTTCAGCTAAATATTTTGTTGACGGGATACTAACGGTGCAGGCGCCGGTCTCTTTGATTAATTTATAAGTCAGGCTGTGCTTAATGTCTTTAATGCCGATGGCCAAACGGTCATTGCCGCCCTTGCCCGAGGTTAAGAAGCCGCCTCTGTGAAAGACTGCGAAGTTCGCCTCGCCGTTTGACGTGTATGCGCCGACTGTCATTACCGGCGCAGGCAGGAAGTGCGGCGCTCCGGTGAATTTTAATAATGCGTTATCATCAACTTCTTTAATTTCTTGTTCTTTATTTTTATTATCAGCCGGCTTGTGATTAGCTGCGGCGGCGCTTATTAACTTTACATCATGAAATTTTTCACGCCAGACTTTGCCGCGCTTGCCTAAAGGGCCGTTAAACTCATAATAGCCTGAGCCTTCGCTGCTGCCGGGTACATAAGCCGTAGCAGCATCTTTGACATGATCGAACTGCATAACAGGCTTCGTCTTGTCGCCGATAAGCAAGTTTGACTTGACATGATAGCTGATAATCTCACCGAAAAATATTTTGTGCTGAGCGTCCGGCAGCATTAAAGCCTTAATTACTTTGCACTCGAAATTTACCGGACAGTCTGTGACTATCGGCGCATTGACATCATCGCCCTTTGCAAGCTTCAAGCCCGTGACTTTAAATTTATCGAGCTCTGCGTCTTGATTAGAGACGTTGCCGCAGTAATCGGCCTGAGGCACAACGTTCGCATCAAGAATATTCACCGTGAACGCGCCGGCCTTGTCGATGTTCTGAGCGGTGACGCGCGTCGGCAGTATGCCGATGTAAAAAATCATCTTGCCTGACGGCGTCTCGGCAATGCCTGCCCTGTCTATAATGCACGCATCAGGCCGGCCTGTCTCGTCATAAGTCGCGATTAAATACGCCGACGCCGGCAGCATCCTGATGGGCTTATCGACCTTAACCCGCTTGACTTGCTCTGCCTGCGCCTGCGGTGCAATAACTAAAAGCACTGCAAGCAGCATTAAACTAAAAACTTTGCGCATGATAACAACCCCCTAATTAAAATAAAATTAAGTTTTATTAACAAAACTTAACAGCTAAATTATATTACAAAATAAATTTTCACGCGGCGAAAATATTTTAAATATTTAATTTTAATTATCTGTTAAAATTAATTAAAATTTTATTTAATAAATTTTATTAATTCTTAATTCAAGGGAGAAAGTTTAGATATAAAATGCCAAGTGCAGATCAGGTAGTGTTGACGCGCGGCGGCTATGAAATGATGAAGCAGAAGCTGCGCTATTTAAAGACTGACAGGATACAGGAAGTTGCGGCCAAGCTTGAGAAGGCTCGCGGCTTCGGAGATTTAAGCGAGAATGCTGAATATGCTGCTGCTAAAGAAGAACAAAGTCAGCTTGACAAGCAAATTAACGACTTGCAGGCGACTTTGAGCGGCAGCGTTAAGATTAAAGACAATGAAAATCTTGATACAAGCCGCGTTGGCATAGGCGTTGTCGTAACGCTCGAGGACTTAGATCATGATAATAAAATCTATAAATACATGCTTGTCGGTTCAGAAGAGCTGAATATTTTAGCAGATATTCAGTCGGATTTAAGCGTGCAGTGCATCTCGCAGAAAAGTCCGGTCGGCCATGCGATATTAAACGAGACGCCGGGGGCTATAGTCGAAGTGAAGATACCTAAAGGCACGCGCAATTTAAAGATTATAAGCATCGATAAGCCCGAGGAGACGGAATTTTAAGGAGCTGAGAATATTTTTGAAGTGCAGACTTGCATGTTGTTTAGTATTGCTTTTAAGCGCATTGCCTTTAAAGGCTTGCTTTGCTGCTGACGCGAATTTAAACGCGCCGGCTGATTTAAATAATAATAATATAAGCCAAGCGATTTTAAATAATAATTTAGATAATGATGATTTAAATAATGCTGCGGCGATGCCTAAGCAAAATAAAGATAATTTGCCGGATAAAGTGACGCTGTCGGCGAATAGAATGCGCTTTGACTCTCAGACCGGCGACTTCTTAGCTGAGGGCAATGTTATTATCAAGGCCGGTGAGCTGACTGTGACTGCGCCTAAAGGCACTGGCAACGTTGAACGTCAGGAGATATTTTTTAACTCCGGCATAAAGGCCTATGGCAAGTGGCAGGGCGACAGGATAGATTTAAACGCGAATAAAGTTGAGCTGTCTTTGCATAATGATCCGGTATGTCGGCTTGAGGGCAACGTTAAAGGCGGCTTTGCAACTGCAAAGTTTGACGCTGACAAAGTCACGCTGGTAGGCACTGGCGGCATCACGGGCTTATCGCAGCCGAGCAATAAAAGCAATCAGACTAAGTTCTGGGTTATCAACGCGAGAAATCTTGAGGACACGGCGAAGAAAATTGCGTTCGGTGCGGGCAACATCGAGGGCGTTATCAGACGCGGGACGCTTCAAGACTTGACAGCTAAGAAGAACGTATGGCTTAAGGGCAGACCCGGGGCTTCTAAAGCTAAAAATAGTTCTCAAAAATTATCGAGCAACGAGCCGGTTAATCTGCGCGGAGACAGCGCAGTGTACTCACTGGCGCGGGGCAGCGTAGTATTAACGGGCAATGTGTCGGCAGTGCAGGGCGGCAGAACTTTAAAGTCTGACACGCTTGTTTATTTCCCTGATCAGAATAGAGTTGAGGCGATGGGCGGCCTTGTGAGCAGACGCGACGGCGCGGTTGACACTGAGCGTGCCGAGATAACTATTGATTTGTCAGCTGAGAAGCAGCCGGAGAAAAAGGCTGAGCCTAAGCCCCAGCCTAAGAAATCTAAGGCTAAAAAGTCCAATAATAATAAAAAAATAATTAAGAGCCGCAGAAAATAATTAAAAATTAAAATGGCAGAACCGCAGCTTGTCGCAAATAAAATAAGCAAGACTTATAATGGCCGGACGGTAGTGTCGGACGTTAGCGTACGCGTTGAGCCGGGCGAGGTCGTGGGGCTGTTAGGGCCTAACGGCGCAGGCAAGACGACTTCGTTCTACATGATAGTTGGATTAATCAAGCCTGACTCGGGCAATATATTAATCGGCCAGCGCGATGTGACAAGCCTGCCTGTTTACATGCGAGCCCGTGCCGGAATAGGCTACTTGCCGCAGGAAGCGTCAGTCTTCAGAAATCTCACAGTGCGTGAGAATTTAGATTTAGTCTGGGAAGAGACTGGGCAATTTAAGAATAAAGCCGAGGCTACTGACAAGCTGATGGAAGTATTTGGCATAACGCATATAGCTGACACTAAGGGCTACTCGCTGTCGGGCGGCGAACGGCGGCGCGTTGAAATCGCACGGGCTTTGACTTTAAGGCCGCGATTTATCTTATTAGACGAGCCGTTCAGCGGCATTGACCCGATAGCAGTCAGCGACATTCAGACTTTAATTCACTCGCTCAAGAAGCACGGCTACGGAATTTTAATCACGGATCACAACGTCCGCGAGACTTTGTCTATCACTGACAGGACGTATTTAATTCACGACGGCAAAATATTCTTGGCAGGCACGCCTGAAGAGGTCACTAATAACCCATTGGCTCGCAAATTCTACTTGGGCGAAAAATTTGAGATGTAATTTAAAATTAAAAAATATTTGCGCCGTGAGCTTTGAGCTTGCGGCTTTAAATTTAAAAATTAATTAAAATATTTATTATGCAGAATTTAAATAATATTAAAGCAGTAATATTCGACATGGACGGCCTGATGTTCGATACGGAGAATTTAAACCGTAAGGGCTGGTACGCTGCGGCTGAGAAGCGCGGCTATGCCATGACTGACGAGATTATATTCTCGCACATCGGCGCGGACTTAGACACTACAAGGCGCTTAATGACCGAGCATTTTATTAAGACGCATAAAGACTTTAACTTTGACGAGTTAAGAGCAGACCGCATTGCTTGGACGAGAGATTATATTATTCAGAACGGTATGCCGCTGAAGAAAGGCCTTAACGAGCTATTAAACTGGCTTGACGCAAATAATTTTAAGATTGCTATCGCGACGTCAAGCGCTATGGAATTTGTAGAATTTTATTTAGCTCACGCTGATATTAAATATAAATTTCAGCATATAATCACGTGGAAGTCTGGTATGCACGGCAAGCCTGCGCCGGATATTTTTCTTGCGGCAGCTGAAGCACTTAATTTAAAGCCTGAATATTGCTTAGTGCTTGAGGACTCTTATAACGGCATTAAAGCGGCTCACGCGGCGGGTATGCAGTCAATCATGATACCGGACTTGCTGCCGCCTACGCCTGAAATATTAAAACTCGCAAGCTGCGTACTTCAAGACTTAACGCAAGTCATAGAAATTTTAAAATAATAAAACGGCCTTGTGATTTAATTTCACGAGGCCATTAATTTATTTAAAAATCTCTTCGCAAATTTTATCTAACTCAATTTTAGCGTTGCCTATCACATCTTGAGATTTATTAAGCTCTGCAAAATCGCTAAACGCTTTTACTTTAGGGTCATAGCACAGCGCATGAAATTTTATATTAAGCATAAACGCAATTATATTAAAGTGCAGCCGCATTCCCACGGCAAACTCTGCGCCCTGAAATAATTTTGTCAGCTCGGCTAAATCACGCGCATCATAAAATTTATAGATTTTAAATATTTTTATAGCTTTAAGCTTGCTCAATACATCAAAATCTTCAGGCGAGAAGGCCGCGCCGATAATTTTTACATTAAAATTATTTAAAATATCTTGAGCTTGCTCAATAAATTTATCAAGCTCCTTGTGCGGCCTGAGATTTAATAATACATAGCCCTGAGCGACTTTATTAGCCTTTAAATCTAAGCTCAACGCTAAATCGCTGCCATGAATAATATTATTTAATTTAAATTCATTCGCGTAATCTAAAGACGGCTCGTCGCGGACGTGCAGAAATTTTAAATCCTTCAGCGCATTCTTTGCAAATAATTTGCCCGTTAAAGTATTAAGCGGCCCTATCGACTGGCCAAGCGCATAGACTTTTACGCCTAAAAATTTCGCAAGCTTTATTACAGCCCAGTACCAGATGCAGGACTTGACGCTCGTGCTGTCCTGAAAGATCCCGCCGCCGCCGAATATTAAGCGCTCACAGTTAATAAAAGCCTTGATTAACTCGCTCAAGCTCCAGCGTGATACAGCTTTAGGTTCGCTGGCTGCGCTGGGGCTGCTGGGGTTGTTAGAGTTAGATAAAATTAAAATCTCGCTGGACTTAATGCCTGCACGCGCAAGCATATCAAGCGATGCCTTTAATAACAGCTCGTCGCCGAAATTTTGAAATCCGTAATAGCCGATTAATGCCGCTTTATATCTACGCATTTAAATAATTTAAATAAATAACGGCTTCATGAACTTTAAGGCCGGAATTAAAATAAATTTCACGCATAAAGTTAAGATTAAGCCTAATAATAATCCAGTCCAACTCAGCCTTTAATAATAAAAGCCCGCCGCCGAATATTAGCCTTTCGCAGTTAATAAAAGCCTTAATTAAATTACTCAAGCTCCAGCGTGATATAGCTTTAGGCTCACTGGCTGCGCTGGTCTCACTGGGGCTGTTAGAGTTAGTTAAAATTAAAATCTCGCTGGACTTAATGCCTGCACGCGCAAGCATATCAAGCGATGCCTT
>JAFUXM010000024.1 GCA_017470785.1 Synergistaceae bacterium | reverse complement strand
TTTAATTAATTCATACTGCGCCTGCGGCCATAAGATTTGGTCTTCAAGCTTGTCACGGGGCAGCAAGGCACAGTTGCCGTGCGACCAATTATGATTTGCTATCTCGAATAAATCAGGCTTGCTCATAATTTGCTTAACGCGCCTTTCATGCGTGCGCATCCATTTGCCGCCCATAAATAACGTAGCCTTAATATTATTTTCGCGCATAAAATTTATTATATCCATGTCGCAGCCGGAAGTATTTGTATCAAGCTCGCACATGTCAAACGTTAAGGCAATAGCTTTTAGATTTTTATTATATAAATTCACGCGGCGAATTATGCCTAAGTCTTTGACCGGCTCGAGATTAATATCCGGCCTTAGCTTTTCAGGCGGCGCATAATTATTTTTTATTGCGCGTTTTAAATCATATTTATCAAGCTGCCAGCTATCATCACTAAAAGCACTTGAAGCTAAGCTTAATATTAAGCAAATTAAAATTATTTTAAAAATTTTTTTAATCATGATTTAATTTTCGCTCTTGAAGCCAGAACTCGCGGACTTGCGATAAAAATTTATCGTAAACGCCGCTTTTAAAGTCAGGAAACGTGTAGTCAAAGCTCACCCAGCTGCTAAATCTATAGCGCATGGTTATCTCAGCATAGATGCCGTCGCGCAGCCAAATTCTGTGAGCGTGATCTTTAGTCGATGCTAAAACTAATCTCGCACCGTCGATATACCCCGGGTCAAGATTTATTGCGCGTATGCTGCGTATATTATTAAATATAAATCTGCTCTGCTCTTCAAGCTCGTGCGTCGCGTGCTTCCAGTCAGCCAAGCCGCCGGCGTTAATTAATCCCGGCGTGCAGATAAATCTGCGCGTTAATTTCGGCGCGATGTCATGATAATAATCCGTGCGGTCGAACGGCACAGGCTCACTGACCAACTCAACGCCCCAAAGTTTCTCAAGCTCGCTTAACGTCCAATCAAAATAATTTATATTATCTTCAGGATAAAGCACTCCGCAAATTCTTTTAACTAACGGCTCAGGCCCAAACATCTTTATTAATACTCCAGTTTAAAATTTTTTAAAATTTAAAATTAATTATAGCAAAAGGCGGCCAATAAAATTTCAGGCGATATAATATATTTAATTTTTATTTACTTAAGGAGTGCTTAAGCATGAAAATTTTATTTTTATTAATTATTGCTTTGCTTGCGTTTAATAATAATTACGCGTTTGCAAGCGAGAGCGATTTTGTAATGATCCCGGGCGGGACGTTTCAAATGGGAAGTCCTACGAGTGAGAACTGGCGCGGCAATGACGAGACGCAGCATGAAATTACTATCGGCGATTTTTATCTCAGCAAGTATGAGCTTACGCAGGGCGAGTATAAAGCTTTAACCGGCGAGAACCCGAGCAGCTTTAAGGGCGATAACCTGCCGGTCGAAAATATTTCGTGGCTCGACGCAATTAATTACTGCAATTTATTAAGCAAGCGCGAGGGCTTAGCTAAGGCTTATGAGATTAAAGATAATCAGGTTATATGGCATAAAGAAGCTGACGGGTACAGACTGCCGACTGAAGCCGAATGGGAATATGCGTGCCGCGCTGGAACTTCAACGCCGTTCAATAACGAGAAGTCTATTAGTGCAAGCGAAGCAAATTATTACGGCCATTACCCGTATGAAATCGAAGAAAATTATTTCACGCAGGCTAAATTAACGACTAAGCCTGGGATTTATCGCGCTGAGACCGTGAAGATCGGGAGCTTTGCGCCTAATAAATTTGGACTGTACGACATGCACGGCAACGTGGCCGAGTGGTGCTGGGATGTCTACGGCGAGTATGATTTAAATAATAATTTAAATCCCACCGGACCGGCCAGCGGCACAAGGCGGGTGTACAGGGGCGGCGCATGGAACGACTTTGCAAAGAACATGCGGTCGGCTTATCGCGCAGCGATGCCTCAAGACGGCACGAGCTTTAACTTAGGAATGAGGCTTGCCCGCGGTCCGATAGGCGTCGGCCTTGCTGCTACGTCAGCCGCAATTAATGCTAATGCTCAAAGCGATAGCTCAGCGAAAATTTTAATTGCATATTTCTCATGGAGCGGCAACACTCGTGACATAGCGCAAAAAATTTACGGCAAGCTCGGCAAGTCCCAAGCTGATATTATCGAGCTCGAGCCGGTGAAAGCTTACTCAGACGATTACAGCACTGTATTAAAGCAAGCGCAGCATGACCAGCACATTCAAGCCAGGCCGGAGCTTAAAACTAAAATTAAAAATATTGCGCAGTATAATACTATAATTCTGGGCTATCCTAACTGGTGGGCATCTATTCCTATGCCGATTGCATCGTTCTTAGAGAGCTATGATCTCTCAGGCAAGACTATCATGCCGTTCTGCAGCCACGGCGGCGGCCGCTTCGGTCAAAGCCTCACTGCAATAGCAAAGCTCGCGCAGCACTCAGCCATCACGCAAGGCCTTTCAATTCATTATGGCGGCGGCTCAAGCTTAATGCGCTATATAGAGAACTGGCTGAAAGCTAATAATTTAATTTAATTTAAAATTTAAACGCCTTGTGCTGTGAACACAGGGCGTTATTTTAAAATTTAAAAAATTAAGAAGTCCGGCGAGGGCTTCTTAATTTTTAATTTT
>JAFUXM010000243.1 GCA_017470785.1 Synergistaceae bacterium | reverse complement strand
CGTATCGTATTAATCGAAATTCCAAAAACATTACTAGTCTGAGCCAGCGTGTGTCCTTCATTTCTATAAGCTAATGTTCTTAATTTATATTTAGCATCATACATAAATTTATTATATACCTTATTAAGTGTTTTGACTATAGTAAAAATTTTGGACTCACGGGCGCCGGGCGTCAGCGACAAAGACGAGTATGAAGCTACGCGTGAAAAATTAATTTCACGGTCTGCAAGTTTAATTAAAAGTTTTAAGATCTCGAGCGAGAGCGTCAATAAAGAAGGCATGATGAATGTTAAGGGCGTGTGCAGGGTCGGCGAGACTGCGCTTGATAATATTATAGGGCCGGATGTTATTAAAATGCTCGGCAATCCCAGAATAATGATCTTGATTGATGAGCTTGTAGGCGACAAAGCGCCGTTTATCTCGACCGTCGAGGCTGAGGTCATGCGTATATTTGAGAAGGCCGGATATTTAATAGTAGATCCTGGGCAGGCCAAGGCGCTAATAAAGCTCGGAGCAGCGCAGGCTTTTAATGATCCGGCGTTGCTGACTGAGGCGGCGCGGACTTTGCGGGCGGATATTATTATAGTCGGCAGGGCGATAGCCGGCGCTTATGCTAAACAGAAACTGCACGGCGTTAATTTATACGGCGTGACCGGCTCAGTGCAGCTAAAGGCTGTATTAACTCAAACTGCATATCAAATTGCATCTAAGACTATTTCGAGTTCAACTGGGCGCAAGCCTGCCGGAAGTTTAGGCGGCGGCGCTGATCGGACGTTTAAGTCGGCTGCAGCGCAGGCTGCCGGTGAAATTTTATATAAAATTGCCTACAGCATGGCCTCGGCTGGGTCGGCGCTTGACGGCCTCACTGTTAATATCCGCATAGCAGATTTAAATTTTAATGACGTTGAAGTGATTGAAAGTAAATTAAAGGCTGTAGACGGCGCAAATTTATTTGAGAGAAGCTATGCTAATAATTTGCTTGAGCTTGATTTAGTTTCGTCTAAGAATGCGCGGGCTGTTGCGTCGCTTTTGGCTGAGCAGGGCGTTAATATCGATGCTGTTACTAATCAGACTGTGAGCGGAAAATTTGTACGCCGGAGCGGTGCGGTCATTCAGTCGAATAAGGCTGCAATTCAAGTAAAGATCAGCGGAGTAAATTCATTTGCGGATTCAAGCGTCATAGAGGATGCGCTGAAGAAATTTATAGGCTCGGCTGGCGATACGGCATCTAATTATCATGATAACATGCTTGAAATTTTGATTAATGCGGACGGCAAAACTGCGCGGGACATCGCGGAATTTTTAGGCAACAACGGCGTGAATATCGACAGCGTCGCTGAAGATATAGTTGCGGGCAGCGCGGTTCAAGAACGCGGCAAATCAGGCGGCCTCTGGTAAAAAATTATTTAAAGCTTTAAAGCGAGGTAGATATAGATTATGGCTAATTATCATAAAAAATTTATTGCTGTGCTGTGTTTATTAGTAGTTATATTTGCCGGCATAAATTTAAGTGCGGCGGATGCTGCGGCGCGTAAGCGCAAAGCTAAGGCTAAAGCTAATATAAATGCAGATGCTAATAATGCTGTGCTGCCGTCAAGAGGCGATATAGCCGTGATAGCCGAAGGACCTGACGAGCACAAGGCGCGGGTTGAGACTAATATAGTAGATATTTTGACTAAGCGCGGCTATCGGGTAGTGAACGAGGCCAAGATGAAGGCTATACGGGCGGCGGCTGCGAGAGCTCAGGCTGCGCGGTATGCTCTGTACGGCGAGTTCGATAAAATTTTGAAGATCAGCTCGAGCTATAGTGTCGCGGCGACTGTCATAGCGCACGTGACGCCCGGCGGTGCAAAAGAAAATAGCTTCGGACTTTGCACTGGCACAGCCACGGCTGAGATAATGGCCGTTAAGTCCAATGGTATCAAGCTCGGCGGCAAGACGGCTTCAAGCAAGCAAGTCGGCTACACAGAGGAAGAGACTTTGCAGAAAGCTGTAGACGACGCAGTGATTAAGAGCATGGAGCAATTATTTTAATTATGCGTAAGTTTATATTAATAATTTTAATAATTTTAATGGCTGGAGCTTCACAAGCTTATGCGAGGCCGCGGCTGTCTGTTAGGGCATTTGAAGATAGAACGCAGGAGAAGGATAATCCTGCGCCGGCAGGTGCGATTATGGACATGATGGTAACTGAGCTTGATAAAGCAAAAATATTTGACCTGATCGAGCGTGAGCGGTTGGATTATCTGGCGCAGGAATTAAAGTTAGCGCAAGAGGGCCTGTTAGATCCGGAGACTGCGCCGCAGATCGGCAAGCTTAAAGGCGTTCAGTACACGATGACCGGCGCGATAACTTTATTTTATTACAACGAGAAAGGCACGATTATACCGATTATACATCAAGGCAATAAGAAGACAGCCTATGTGATGCTTGAGCTTAGAGTTATAGACAACACGACCGGTCAGATAGTTTATTCAGGCGAGCAGCTGGGTACGGCGAAGCGTGAGCTTAAGGGCTGGGGCTTAGCTTATCAAGGATTTTATATCGGCTCGCAGAATAAGACTTACGGCGGAATTTTAGCTTCGGCGGCGCGCAACGCTGTGATTAAACACGTGCAGGCCATGCGCGCCAGACCTTGGCATGAATAAATTTATATTTATATAGAAAGCTGGAATAGATTTCATGAAGTTTAAGAGCTTAGCGTTAGTTGTTTTATTGCTTAATTTTATTAGTGCGGCCCATGCTGAAGAGCAGAGCAAGATACGTCTTGGAGTTATGAAATTTCTGAGCAGGACGCAGGGCGTTTCGGAGCAGCAGGCTGAGGCAGTAGGCGATATATTCGCGCGTATGCTGACTAACTCGCGTTATATCTCGGTCTTGGAGCGTGACAGGCTTGACGAGATAGCGAGCGAGCATAAGCTTGGAGCTGCCGGAAATATCGATGCGTCATCGGCTGTCAAGATAGGTAAAATCGCGGGCTGTCAGTATATGTTATTAGGTTCTGTAACTAATCTTAGCAAGAAGGGCGAGTCCATGAACTTATGGCTGTGGGGTACTAAGAGTGAGCAGGCCAGCGCGACTATTGACATTAGAATTGTGAACGTTGAGACGAGCGAAGTTATATTATCGCTGTCTGAGACGGGCACGGCGGCGCAGTCCGGCAAGAATTTTAATTTCTACGGCATGACGAAGGACGAGGCGGAGCTAATAGGCATGGAGGCCGGGGCGATTAACGCTGCAACATCGCGCTTAGGCTTTAAAGTTCGTGAGACTTTGACCGGCGAATATGCGCAGGTATTAGAGGCCGGCGATAAAGATATTACGCTGAACGTCGGCGCTACAAGCGGCATTACTAACGGCACTTTATACAGAATTTACACGGACGGCTCTGAAATTAGGGACACAAGCGGCAAATCGCTTGGCCGCAGGGTTAATAACATCGCGGTAGTGAAAGTTGTTGACGCTCAGAATGATTTCAGCATTGCCAACGTCGCGAAGATCGACGGCAAGGAGTGCGGCAGCTATAAATTTATTATGCGCGGCGACAAGGTCAGCCCGATTTACGCTCAGGAAGCTAAAGATTTAATAGCCCGCAAGGCGTTCCCGAAGTCACGGCCTATTATGAAGGATAACGAGATGAGCGCGCAGGAGCTTGACGATAAATGGCAGCAGCTTAAAGAATCGCAGTCGAAGCCTAAGACGCAAGGCAAGAAGAAAACTTGGATTAAATAATAATAGCTAAGATTTTGGGGCTTTTATTATTAATCATAAATAAAATTTTTAATTCAAACTGGAGGTTTTATTTAATGAGGAAGTTTTGCGTGTTGTTGGCTGCATTGATGATGTTTGCGGCTGGGTTGCCGGGGCCGGCGTGGGCTGAATATTATAATGAAGGACACACCGGCGACAGTGAGGCCGATGCTTATATCATTGACTCAGTCGATGATTTAAAGCAGATGCGTGACAGGGTTAATGCGGGTACGGAGAGTACTAAATATTACAAGCTTGCCGCTGACCTTGATATTACTGCTGAAACGGAGTGGATGCCTATCGGTAGCAGGGATTTTTCTGGCGTTTTTGATGGGCAAAATCATACTATAAAGGTTAATATAATCGGTCGTAATGCTGCGTCACTTTTTAGTATTTTAAGTGGAACAATAAAAAACCTTAAAGTGTCAGGAACAATTAAAGGTTACTTTGGCGGATGAATAACAAGATACGTTAGAGCAGGGACTCTTGAAAACTGCCACTTTTCAGGAAATATTGAGATGGAAGGTAGTGTTGCAGGAGGAATTAGTGCTTCTGTTCAAAGCAACGCTACTGTAAAAAGTTGTTCGTTTAGCGGTACTATTAGAGCAACTGTAACAACTGCGCGTGCAATAGGTGGTATTATCGCTGATTTAGAGTCAGGTACTGTTGATAGCTGTGAGGTAATTTCCGGCTCAACTATCACAGCTTCCAGTAGAACTAATGCCGGAGGTATTGTAGGAGAAATGTCCGGCGGCTATGTTACAAACTGTACAGTGGATGCAACTATAATCGGCGCAACTTATATCGACACAACTCGTATTGGCGGAATTATAGGCTATATGGAGTCGAGCGCGTCTCAATCCAATGTTTCCGGCAATAAATGGCCTGCTGCTTATGCGCAGATTGGTAATGATGCTAATTCAGGCAGCGGTGGCAGCGATACCATAGTACCCGATACCGATACTCCGACCGTGCCCGATGCCGTTGACCCTACCGTAGCACCGGAAGATGCCGCGACAACGGTAGATGCTAACGGCAACATGGTTGCAGCAGCGGGCCAGCAGATCGCCAACGGCTTCACGGGTGTAAACGGCGCGTCAGTGATTAGCAGCTTATTAAACAGCGCAACGGCTGTTGAGATGGCTACAGCAGCAGAGGTTGCCGGTGCGTTAGGTATCAGCGAGTATGAGGTCGGCAACGCAACCAATGGCTATAAAGCTATCGGATGGAAGTTTCCGGATAGCGCAGCGCGGCCGGCAGTTAACACGCCGATCTTTGTCATCACGCGGCTCGGCACAACCAACCACGTTGGATTTGGCTACGTGCCGCACAGGCGCGCTGGCTTTGAGAATATCCTTGCCATTAAGTTTGATCTGTTCAGAGACCCGAGCAACACCAGCAACTACATGACGGTTGAGGCCGGTGAGAACACAGTCGCAGCCACGGATAGCACGGGTGAGACCAGCAGCTCTAGCGAGGCCATCGACGAGACTGCCGAGGATACGGACAGCGCAGAGCCTATAGCCGCAGGCGCAAGAGCATTAAATGGAATGATATTCGTAACGGCTGACGGCACGGCATTCGCAGTCAAGACCGACGGCACAGTCCCGTTACAAGGTCAGACTGTCTACGGCGCGGCGGTGCCGGTCGTGTCCAACGGCGGCGGCAGCGACAGTTGGGAAAATGCGTATATCATTAACACTGTTGAGGATTTAAAGCAGATGCGTGATAGGGTTAATGCTGGCACTGAGAGCGGGAAATATTACAAGCTTGCCGCTGACCTTGACCTCACAGCCGAGACGGATTGGGAAGGTATTGACTTGAACGGTTATTTTGATGGGCAAAATCATACTATTAAAGTTAATATCATTCGAGAAAGCGATTGGGATGTCGGACTTTTTGGCGATACAATGTCCCCGGGCGCATCTGATGACGTTGTGGTGAAAAACCTCAATGTAGAAGAAAACATCACCGCTTATTGGGGAGCTGGAGTTATTGATCACTTGGTTTCCGGAACGGTGGACAACTGTACTTTCAAGGGGACAATCAATTCTGTTCACGCAGGCGGCATAGTGCATTACACCGGATTGGACAGCTCTAACGGAGCTACAATACAAAATTGTACTGCTGATGTAACTATTCAAACTGTCAGCAATGACTCATATATATTCGGAGGTATTGTAGCTGAATTATTTGAGGGCGGATCTGTGAAAAATTGTACCGTGTCTGACAGTTCGACAATAACATCAAACTCATCAGCGTATGGCTATATTGGAGGCATCGTTGGGCTCATGGCAGATGAGGCAAATGTATCCGGCAACAGATGGCCAAGTCGGTATCCGCAGATAGGTTCATATGATGACTACAGCGGCGGCGCGCCCGGCTCAGGCGCATCAGATGGCAACACTCGTTTTGAACAGATCGTAAGATCCCAAGATTTAATCGGGGAAGTCAGCGGTAATGATGAAGCCAGCGATGATGTTGCAGGACTTCCGACTATTACGCTTGAGCGCGTTGACATAACGCCGGCTATGCGGGCAACTATCCTTGAGATGTTTGCATCGCGCGACATAAGCGCATCTGAAATTTTCTCGCCGTTTGATGAAGCTGCCGGAGCAAGTATAGCTGATTATCCTGCGCAGTTATCAATACTGACTTTAACGTAATTTATCCGAACAGTGCTATTGCTGCGCTGCCGATTTTAAGCGTCAGCACGAGGGGCGCGTACGTGTTCGGGGCGTCGCTTGCCGATGTTGCGGAGCCTGGAATGCAGCTCACGTCGTGGGCGAAGGTTGCTGGGAATGCCTCGATGGCTGCGGCAATGAAGAAGATACCAAGCTCAACAATAAATTATGCGCACGCGTCACGGGCGAAGGGCTTGAAGCGCAGTGCCATACATTCGGCTGCTGAGAGCTCAAGCTATAGCGCGCTTGAATTTATGCCGACTATTTATCTTAATCGAGAAGGCAAATTAATCAGCAAAGTTCCGGATGATCAGTTTGTAATTATAGCTACTTGCTGCAATGCGAACACGGCCAAAGGACTTTTTGTACTTGAGAATAACGAGCTGCCATGGGGCGTTGTAGAGGTAGTCGAGCCTGAAGAGGTCTCGGATAGTCATATTGAGCAAATTGCGGCGGCCTTGAACGCCGATGTCGGCAGCGTCAAATTCCTTGTGAGTACGGATATCACTCATGCTGCACCGGCTGAACCTACAAAGGCGATGCGCAGCTTTGCTGCTAAGAATAAGTATACGTTTGCAGCAAAACTCGATACTGTCACTGTAAAAGAGGACGGCGTATATATCTTTAAAGTCGCAATTCCTGAAGAACTCAGGGGAATTGATCCGAATAAATTTGAGCTGTTTGGAATAGATCCTGCAGCAATAGCAAATAATTATAATCCTGACGAGAGTTCCGGCGATGTTGAAGCTTCTGTGCTGCCGCCTGTATTTGCCGGCCTTGGAAGTGCCATAGACTGGGCCGCGATATTCGGCG
>JAFUXM010000242.1 GCA_017470785.1 Synergistaceae bacterium | reverse complement strand
TCTTTCCAGACCTGACACAGTTCGAGAGCCTCCGCCGCACAGGACTGAATTAAATTCGCAAAGCTTGCTAATTTAGTATACAAGACTAATAAAATTTTTGCAAATAAATTAAATTTAAATTAAATTAATTACGCTAAAATTTCTTTTATTATTTCTTCGATGTTTAAGCTTGAGACTTCGGCTGTTAAAATCGCGCCGCCGTCGGACGAGTTCTCAACCGTGCGGCCTTTCAATGACTTTAATCCTTTTAAATAATCTGCGAAGTCTCCGGCCTCGGCTTTAACTCTAATTAATTTTTTGTCGCAGTTGTCACGCGCAATGCTCAGCGCGGCGTTCAAGCTGCTACTCGACAGACCGGCCCGCTCCGGCGCAACATATGCTTCTCTCGCACCGGAAACGCCTTTCACTTTGCTTATATTAAATATAGATAAAACTTTCTTTGCGTGATTATAGCCAACTAAACGCCACGCTCCGTTCTTAAAGTAAACTTCATACGGCGATATAACTTGGTCGCTTTCTTGATTTGAATTTAAATATATAACATGCACGGCCTTTTTATTATTCTTAGCCTCGAGCAAGTTCTTTAATAAAATTGCGTCGGTCGCAGCGCATTGAGCGTTAGCCGTAACAGCGTCAGCAATATTATTTCCGCGCGACACTGCCTCACTGGGAATAGATGCGGCAAGCTTCTTGTTTAAAGCATCAACCGCGCTCTTTAAATGCGGCATGAAATGCGCAGCAAGTTTTAAACCGGCTATAAGTCCCTCGGCCTCTTCGTTCGTGATCTCTAAATTATTTAATCTCAGAGAACCGGCCCGCGCAAGAATATATAATTTATTCGCGCGGTCATACGTAATCTCAATACCCATCTCGTCCCGCAGCAAGCGCAGATCATTCTGCAGCGTCCGCTCGCTCGGATACTGACCGGCATTAAACAGTTCATCGTGTGTAGCTTTAGTTTTCGACTGCAGCAGCGCCATTACTCGCGATAACCTTTCATGGCGCCCTGATGACATATCTCTTGACATTGACAACACCTTTATAAATTAAATTAATTTTTATTTATTATACTATAACACGAGTAAATTTAATAATCGGCTGCAAGTTGGCCGCAGGCTGCCGCAATGTCGCTGCCCCTCTCACGCCTAACTTCAAATTCAATCTTCAGCTCGGTCAGCGCTGCGCAGAATTTTTTAATTGCTCCGTCGGTCGACCGCTTAAATTTTTTATTATTTTTAACCGGATTATACGGAATTAAATTTATATACGGCTCAAGGCCGTTTAATAATGCTGCCATTTCATAAGCGTATTTAGGCTCATCGTTTATATTCGCAATTAAAATATACTCGATAGTAATGCGTTCACCCGTGCGCTTCTTATAAAATTTCAATGCGTCAACAAGCCGCTGCAGCGGATATTTTTTATTAATCGGCATCAAGCGTGATCTTAATTCGTCATTCGACGCGTGTAACGAGACAGATAATCTCAGCGGCACTTCAAAGTCGGCCAAGTCCTCAATGCCCGGCACAATTCCTGAAGTCGAAATAGTTATATGCCGCGCTCCTAAGTTCCGCATCTTCGCATGATTTAAAGTTCTTATTGCCTTAAATAAATTATCTTCATTTAATAAAGGCTCGCCCATTCCCATAAAGACAATATTATTTACAGCTTTGTCAGGCTGCATACTTTCCATTAATAAAAACTGGCCTAATATCTCGCCCGAACTTAAATTGCGCTTAAAGCCCATTGAGCCCGTAGCACAGAATGCACAGCCTAACGGGCAGCCGACCTGCGTCGATATGCAGGCAGTTTTATGGCCGCCGTGATTTAATAATACAGATTCTATTCTCGCGCCGTCCATTAATTGCCATAAATATTTTATAGTCCCGCCGGAACTCGCTGTCTTAATTAAAATCGGCAGCGTCATCGATACATTCTCGTTTAATTTAGCCCGTAAATCTTTTGACAAGTTGCTCATCAAGTCATAACTAAATGCTTTATGCGAGTAAATCCACTGGCATATCTGGTCAGCTCTGAATTTCGGCTCGCCCCACGTCTCTATTAAATTTCGCCAGCCCTCGTAATCTAATGACAATGCGTCCGGCATTATATTATCCTGCAACGTTCTTCCCCCTGCTAAAGTATTAATAAATTATTAATTATTATAAATTTTAACACGCGCGGAGATTCGCTCATAATTCATCAAGCTTAAATTACGCCTTATCCGCGCTCAAAATAAACACCGGATTACGCGCCGACATCAGCAAACTTTTGCCAAGCGGCCGCGTAGCAGTTATAGCTGCCTGCACTGCCTCTAAATTCATCCAGTTCGCATTATTTAATAATATATTCACGGCCTCGCTCAGCGTATCAAGCGTAACTGACGAGATAACTAAACGCACAGGCTGCTCTAAATTTTCAAGAAAATTTATAATCCCGCGCAGCTCGCCGCCGCTGCCGCCGATAAATATATTTAATTTATTATTTAAAATATTTAATTCATTTAAGACCTGCAGCGCACGCCCCGAGTGAACTTGCATATTATGCAGCCTAAATTTTACTAAATTTTTATTAATCACACTTAATGCATCAGGTTCGCACTCGACAGCATGAACTTCACACTCGGGAAATTCTAACGCAGCCGCGCATGAAATCGATCCAGTGCCTGCGCCTATATCAATAAACACAGAATTATTATCTAAATTTAATTTATCGATTATAATCGAACGGACTTCCTCGCGCGTCATCGGCACTTTATTATCACGCTCAAAATCTATATCTTTTAACCGGCCTGAAGGCGGAGTCCACGGCGAATTATTTTTAATTAACACAAGCGACAATATATCAAAATTTTTTTTATCATCATAGCTTGAAGGCTTAATATGCGTGACGCACTCATCAGGATAACTTAAGCGCTCGCCGATTATAATTTCAACCCGCGAAGCTAAATCGCCTGCAGCGTTTTTAATTAAGTCTAACGCCCAGTTCGGGCTGTGATCGTCACCGCAAAATAACAAAACGCTTTTATTGCGTTCAACCGCATTCAAAAATTTTTGGCTGCTCAAAGGCCGCCCATGCCCTGATAATATCACTGCGTCGTGCCACATCTCGCCTGCGGCTGCGCACATAGCTTGAAGTGAGCTTATGCCGGCAATAACTTTTATCTCGTCACTCGCAAAATTCTTTTTGACTAAAGGCAATAGGCTATAAATTCCCGGGTCGCCCGAGACTAAAATAACAGCCATTTTATTATCTTCAAGCTCATCAAGTTTATTAAACGCTTCTTTAAAATTTCCTAACTCGATTATATTTGCGTCCGGCTTTTTAAAACGCTCGGCTAAATTTACATGCCGCTTTGCTGCAACGATACAATCAGCAAGCTTTAACGCATTAACGGCCTCAAGCGTTAATAATTCTTCAGCGCCGGGTCCGGCCCCTGTCACTATAAACTTTCGCATCATAACAACCCCTTGAGTTTAATTAATTAATTATTATAAAAAATTATAAAAAAATAGCCATGCTTTAATTAAAATTAAAACATGGCTTTTATTAAAATTATTTTTTATTTTTAAAATGGAGGAGCAAATCGAAATAGCCATTTAAATTCTTGTACTGCAAGCGCTTACATTTTCCAATTAGTCCTTCTTTACTACAAGTTGTTCTACAAGGGTTTTAATATTTTTCACAGCAACCTGCGGCAATCTTCTAATCTTCTACTATTATATATAGCTATATATAGCACTTGTCAAGCACTCACGCCGGCAGAAGCAGCAGAAAGGCCGATGAGTCCCTTGACTTTCTCCCAGAATATTGCCACATTCTCTGGCGCGTTAGGAACTTCCAATTTTTTATCTCCAAATGTATATGTCAATGGACGTTTCCCGTGCCGTATCATCCTTATTAACTGGCTCAAAATTTATATCAGCCCGCAATGGCTCAGCTTTATCAGCAGACTTGATCGGCCGCGGGTCATCACTCTCACCAAGCAAATACGCACTCGTCGTGTCTAAGGCAGTTGCTAACTTCTGAAGCTCCTCAGCGCGCGGCTCAGTGTTGCCCCATTCCCAACGTTTAAGTGTCATCAAAGACACTCCGATAATTTTCGCTAAATTTTCTTGTGTTAATTTATTGTTTTTGCGTCATTCTCTTATGCGCTGCTTTATTTTCATTTTCATATTGTACCTCCAATCTAGATGGTGCCGTCAAAAAGAATTAATAAATAAGGCAATACAGCGAATTTTTATAGCAGCTATCTAACATATCTTGTGGCTATCCCACGCCGTTGTTTTAGCTTCAAAAACGTGTTTTCTATTATATGACGTAATTTATATGCATTTTTGTCATAGTCACGCAATACTTTTCTGCTTTTCTTCGGCGGAATTATTACTTCCATTCCTGCAGTTTGCGTCTCTTCGATAATTGCATTCGTATCATAACCGCGATTCGCAAGTAAATATGTAGCCCCTGTATCTTTTATCAAATCTTGTGCCTGGCTGCAGTCGGCTACAGCGCCGCTGGTAACAATAAAACGCACTGGCTGCATCTATCATTAACCATTTATACTCATGCTCAGAGGCGAGGAGTTCAAATAATTTTGCCAATACCCCCTGTCACGCCAGCGGCAAAATCGCAGTCTCCATAATCCGGCGGTAAATCCCGCCGCGGCGCTCCTGTCCTCAGTATCCAGAAAACAGCATTTATAAACTTGCGATTATCACGCGCTGGCCTTTTTACGCCCCGGCAGATGCGGCTCAATTATTTTCCATGCCTTCTATAAGCTGGTACACTATTCATGTTTTACCGCCCTTTTATTTCTCTTTGACGACACACTCTAATCTTAAAACGAAATCGAACTTCCGCAGCATTCTAACAATCAATCTCTTGCAACTAAATGCTCCGGCAGCTCAGTCTTGGCAATCTCAAAAAATTTTTTGTAGTCTTCATAAGGCATGGCAACGTCCATGTCATCATCCCACGGGACAAAGCCCTTGTGTCTAATCGCGCCGATGCACGTGCCGCCTATCGCAAAGTATCTTAAATTATGCCTGTCGCAAATTGCCTTGAACGCCTTGAATATATCAAGCTCGGCAAGCTGTATCTTTCTGACGGTCTCTGAAGTGTTTGTGTGTTCTTTGTTTTCTTGAATAGCTTCTAAAGGCATAGTATCTGCTTCATTATTTTAATTATTGCAAACTTTTTCACGTTTTATCAACCCCAGTTTTATGTAAATTTTCAAATAATTACCGCAGTCTTAAAAAGGCTGCGGCAAAATTAATTATATTAATTATAAATTATATTTAATAATCCCGTCTTGATCTGCTGCTTCTGCCTCTGTCTCTGTCATAATCACGGCCTGAACCTGAGCCGAACGAACTCGAGCGCATTCTGTCACGGTCGAGATTGCCGAAGCGGCTGCCGAGCGTAGCCATTCTGCCCCTGTCGTCATCTCTATAGCTCCTGTCTCTATCACGGTCTCTGTCGCCGTAGCCCGAGGCCGACGCAATGTCCGAGATTAAATGCTCACGCTCGCGCTCTTCCGGCAAGACGCGTTCAAGACCTGCTGCCCTGATCTTCTCCTCGTTAGTTAATAAACGCCTGCGGGTTAAGTTCACGCGGCCCTGATCGTCTATCTCCTTCACCATGACTATAACCCGGTCGCCGGGCTTAAACACGTCCTCAACACGCGGCACGCGGCTTGTACTGATCTCACTGACGTGCAGCAAGCCCTCTTTGCCGGGCAAACACTCTACAAATGCGCCAAAGGCCATTAAGCGCGTAACAGTTCCCCAGTAAATTTCGCCGGCCTCAAGTTCTTTAGTCAAAGCTAATACATAATCATGAGCCTCATCAACCTGCGCCTGCGTAGCTCCGGCTATCGACACTTGACCTGAGTCCTCAACGTTCATCTTGACGCCGGTGCGCTGCGTGATGCTGCGTATAACTTTGCCGCCCGGGCCGATCACATCTCTTATCTTTTCAGGATCAATAAAGAAGCTGAGTATGCGCGGAGCGTTCGGCGAAAGCTCCAACGGCTCTGGCACTGCCGCGTCCATCATGTCTAATATCTCCATGCGTGCTTTGCGTGCCTGCATTAACGCCTGCTCTAAAATTTCACGCGTGATGCCGCCGGCTTTATTATCCATCTGCAAGGCTGTAACGCCGTGGCGCGTGCCTGCAACTTTAAAGTCCATATCACCGTAATGATCTTCAAGACCCTGAATGTCCGTCAAGATTTTAACTTTCTCGCCTTCTTTAATTAAGCCCATCGCGATGCCTGCAACATGAGAGCGCAGCGGCACGCCGGCGTTCATCATTGACAAGCTGCCGCCGCAGATGCTCGCCTGCGAACTCGACCCGTTCGACTCCAATATATCAGACACTACTCTAATCACATACGGGAAGTCGCTTTCAGACGGGATAACAGGGACTAACGCCCGTTCAGCCAACGCACCGTGGCCGATCTCACGCCGTCCTGGGCCGCGCATAGGCCGCACCTCTCCGACTGAGTACGGCGGGAAATTATAATGCAAAATAAATCGCTTGGCCGGTTCGTCAAGCTTTATGCCGTCCAAAATCTGATCGTCCTCGCCGACCATGCCTAAAGTCGTAACAGCAAGCGACTGCGTCTCGCCTCTTGTAAACAATGCCGAGCCGTGCACTCTTGGCAGCACGCCCGTCTCACATGTGATAGGCCGTATCTCATCCATTGCCCGGCCGTCAACCCTTATGCCCTCATCTATAATAATATGCCGCATAATATCTTTAACACGCGAGTCAATAAAGGCCGAGATATACTCGTCACGATCTTCACGCTCTTCAAAACTTTCTTTGAAATTATCAAGCGCGGCCTTTCTCGCCTCTTCAATCTTGTCATTGCGCGGCTTCTTCTCGTGAATTCTCACGGCCTCGTCGATTTTACTATCAAGATTTGATTTAATCCAGCTATCTATCTCAGGTATTCTCTCAGGCAAATTAATTATAATTTCAGGCTTGCCTATCTCAGCCTTCATCTGTCTTATAAGCGCAATAATTTTTTTAATCTCAGAATGCGCAAGCTCGAGCGCATCGACTAACAACTCTTCAGACACTTCGTAAGAGCCGGACTCGACCATAGTAATGCCGTCGTCATGGCCTGCTACGACTAAATTTAACAGCGAGTCGCGGGCCTGAAGCTCAGTCGGGTTCACTATTAAGCTGTCGCCGATTAAGCCGATTCTCACTGCGCCGACCGGACCGCCCCACGGTATGCCCGATATGGCAAGAGCAGCCGACGCTCCGTTAATGCCAAGTACATTAGGCGGATAGACCTGATCAACTGCCAGTACAGTATTGACAACGTGAACTTCGTTGCGCATGCCGTCATTAAATAAAGATCTAATAGACCTGTCCGCAACCCGTGCGCCTAAAATCGCCGTGTCAGAGGGCTTGCCCTCACGCTTGATAAATCCGCCCGGGATTTTCCCAGCCGCGTAATAACGCTCCTCAAAGTCAACTATCAACGGGAAGAAGTCAATACCCGTCCGCGCCGTCTCACTAAAACATGCCGTGCTTAATATCGCCGTGTCCCCATGATAAGCAACAACCGCCCCG
>JAFUXM010000023.1 GCA_017470785.1 Synergistaceae bacterium | reverse complement strand
TTATTAAATTAATTTAATTTACTCGCAGAAAGGCAGCGTCGAGCCGCCATAAGGCATGGCGATAATCTTTGCCTCACTTCCTAATTTCTTAACGGCTGCATCATAAGCTTCCTGCACTGAGCTAAACGGCGTCATAAATAAACTTTTAACAAATTCAGGCTCCATATCACTCACTAAATAAATTTCAGCCTTTTCTAAGACCATCGCGATAGCTGCAGCTTTGTGGCCGCCTAACTTAAATTCTTTATGAATGCGCTCTATCAACGAGTGTGAAGTCGGCGCGGACGTGAGCCATTCCTCAAAAGTCTTCTCGCCTAAGCCCTCTTTGCACGAGCCGATTAAAATTATAATTCCGCCGTCTTTCACAGCATGTTTAGCATTATCAAGAGCCTTCTGGGTCTGATATAAATTTAAATCTTTGGGACTGCCGCCCTGTGATACCAAAACTATATCGGCTCTGGCCGGAATTTTCTTGCGGTATAACGTGTCGAGAAACGCGCAGCCTGCTCTATGAGCCTTTATAATATCTCCGGCTACGGCCTTTATAATTTCCTTCTGCGGCGTCAAGACTACATTTAAAATAAAATCAACGCCGACCTTCGCGCAAGCCTCTTCTATGTCTTCTCTAATGGGATTGCCGTCGAGTTTGCCGGCGTGAGCCTCGGGCTGGATCATGCGGCTGTGATTGGCCTGTATCGCCTCACGCGTCGATACGCCGGGCATAATAGCTTTAGCTCCGCCTGAGTAGCCAGCAAAGTAATGATACTCGATGTTGCCGATGCAAATTCTTTTATCAGCATCTATCACAACTTTATCAATGTCAATAGGCGTGCCGCCTGACGTCTCGCCGACATGCACGCAGTTGCCCGGGTCAGAGTCAACGCACTTAATCTCAGCCCACGCGCGGTCACCGGCAAGATGCTTTTGCTCAGCCTCGCTTTGCTTACGATGAGAGCCGAGCGCAAACACAAGCGTTATATCTTCGCTCTTCACGCCGCCTGCGTATAACTCGTCTAAAAGCTGCGGCATGACTTTCCATGTCGGCATAGGCCGTGTTAAGTCGCTCGTTATAATCGCTATCTTCTCGCCGGGCTTCACTATATCTTTAAGTCTTGCACTGCCTATCGGCTCTTCAAGCGCCTTCTTAACTTCCGCAAACTCCGTGTCTTTATTAATAACTTTCGGCAACGCATCGTCATTGGGCGTCAATACAGCAATTAAATTTTCATCTTTAATCTCAACGTCCTGCGCTCGCTCGCCGATTTTAAAAATCAATTTCATATCTCTGTCACAGCTCCTAAATTTTTATAATAACAAGCGGCAGGAAATTTATAATCCCGCCGCCGTGAATTTTAAATTTAAATTTTCATTAAAGCTCTTGCCTATAATCTCGCGACGCCGGACTTGCGGGCGGCCTCAGCCACTGCCTTAGCTACAGCCGGTCCGACCCTCGGATCAAACGCTGCCGGAATAATATAATCCGGATTTAAATCCTTGTCATCAATCAAGCTCGCCAGCGCGTGCGACGCTGCGACCTTCATCTCTTCGTTAATGTCGCTTGCTCTCACGTCAAACACGCCCCTGAAAATTCCCGGGAATGCTAACACGTTATTAATTTGATTCGGGAAGTCGCTGCGGCCTGTCGATATAACTTTTGCACCGGCTGCCTTGGCATCATCAGGGAAGATCTCCGGCGTCGGGTTAGCGCAGGCAAATATAATAGCGTCTTTATTCATCGAGCGCACCATGTCTTGAGACACAGTGCCCGGGGCTGACACGCCGATAAACACATCCGCGCCCTTCATGGCGTCGGCCAAGCTGCCCTTAATTCCTCTGGGATTGACTTCGGGCTTGGCCGCCATCTCTTCCTTAATCCAGTTCATGCCCTTCTCACGGCCTTTATATATCGCGCCCGTCCGGTCGCATAAAGTTATGTCCTTCACGCCGGCTGAGATTAATAATTTAGAAATTGCTATGGCCGCTGCGCCTGCGCCGCTGACTGCAACTTTAATCTCATCCATTTTTTTATTCACGACTTTTAAAGCATTAATTAATCCAGCAAGAGTTATTACTGCTGTACCGTGCTGATCATCGTGAAAAATAGGAATATCGCAGCGCTCTTTTAACTTGCGCTCGATCTCAAAGCATCTGGGCGCAGCTATATCCTCAAGATTTACGCCGCCGAACGAGCCTGAAATATTATATACAGTGTCAACAAACTCATCGACGTCCCTCGTCTTGACGCATAACGGGAACGCATCTACGCCGCCGAATGCCTTAAACAATACGCACTTGCCCTCCATGACCGGCATACCTGCTTCCGGGCCAATGTCTCCAAGCCCTAATACTGCCGTGCCGTCAGTTACGACCAAACATAAATTATGCCGCCGCGTCAAGTCATAGCTCTTGTTAATATCTTTCTGAATTTCTAAGCACGGCTGCGCAACCCCGGGCGTGTAAGCCAGCGACAAATCCTCTTTAGTCGCGACAGGCACGGTCGCGACGACCTCGATCTTGCCCTTCCACTGCTCGTGAAGCTTTAACGATTCTTTTGCGTAGTCCATAATAAATTACCCCCTAAATTAAATTTATTTAATTTTATTTTATTTTATCTTATTTAATTTTAATTATAAATTCCGCGTTTGGCTAATTCATTACGTGCTGCTTTATGGCCTTTTTTCGCGGCTGCCCTGAAACATTCTACGGCTTCCCATTGGTCTTCCTCTACACCGTCGCCGGTTGCTAAGATCATGCCTACTGTATATAATACTTCCGAATTGTTATTATTTTTTGCGGCATCCTTTAACTCTGTCCAGTAGTCATTATCTTGAACGTTAATATCAACGATATCTGCAACGACTTTGATTAATGTGGCTATGGAAGTGGCTATGAAGTCTGGATTTTTAATATAATATTTTACGGCATACGTTAATGTGTTCCCTAAAGTTGTCCATACTGTATTATCTTTAGTGTTAATATCAGCACTGGCTTTGATTAATGTCGCTATGACTTCCGGATTTTTATTATTCCTTGCTGCCCATATCAGCGCCGTATTGCCGTTTTTATTTTTAGCGTCAATATTAGCGTCGGCTTTGATTAATGTCGCTATGACTTCCGGATTTTTATTATTCCTTGCTGCCCATATGAGCGCCGTATTGCCGTTTTTATTTTTAGCGTCAATATTAGCGCCGGCTTTGATTAATGTCGCTATGACTTCAGGTTTTTCATTATTCCTTGCTGCCCATATCAGCGCCGTATTACCGTTTTTATTCTTAGCGTTAATGTCAGCGCCGGCTTTGATTAATGCTGCTATGACTTCAGGATTTTCATTATTCCTTGCTGCCCATATGAGCGCCGTATTGCCGTCATTATCTTTAGCGTTGACATTTGCTCCATTTTCCATAGCATGAGCTACTTGCTGAGCTGTTCCGATTTTGCAAAGTTTAATAAAATCTTCGTCTCTCATCATCAACAAACCCCCTTGAATTTATTTTTATTTTAAATCAAGCCAAAATATTTAAGCCCAAATATCTCAAGCGTTAAAGTCACAGGACTAATTAAAGTCGTGAGGACTATCACACTGCTGGTCAATAATCCCTCGTGTCCCATGTTGCGAGCCATAATATAACAGCCGAATGTCGTGGGGCCGCCGAACATCACTAACACAGACAATAATTCCTCGCCGCGGAAGCCCAGAGCATAAGCGCACGGCACAAATAATAACGGCAATATCACAAGCTTTATCAGCGAAGCTTTAGCACTAAGCTTAAATAAATTTAAATTCAAAGCTCTCAAGCCCTGAAAGCCAATCCCGATCGCGATTAACGACAACGGGTTAGTGATGCGCGATATTTGCCTTAAAGTATTTAACAGCGCAAGCGGCAGATTGATTTTTAAATACGAGAACAGGCCGCCTAAAACTAAACCGTCTATAATGGGATTAGTCAAGATTTTTATAAACGCCTCAAATATTTTCCCGCGCTTATCCAAACTTTCAGCTGCAGGGCTTTCAAGCAGCAAAATTAATATCGCAAAGAAATTATAAAGCGGCACGCTGCCTATTACCATGAATGGCACTAAGCGCGGCGTGCCGTAAATATTCTCGATTATCGCCGCCGACAATATAGCTACGCTGCTCCTATAACCTACCTGCACGAACTCGCCCGTCAAATTTTTTAAATAAAATCTCGCGTAAAGCCATATTCCCAATATAGATATTAAAGTCGTGACAAAGCAATACAGCGTGAAACCGACATTCAACCCGGCAGCTCTTAAATCAACTTGATACATGTTCATAAATAACGTCACCGGCAGCGTCACGCTGAAAATAAACTTATCGCACATCGCCGCGAACTCGCGCTTAATAGAACTCATGCGCTGCAGACAATAGCCCAGTGCTATTAACAAAAACAGCGGCAGCGTTGCGTTTAAGCTATAAATAAAACTTTCCATTTATAATTTATAATTTAAATTTTATAAATTTAAAATTTAAATATTCATGTAGTCCTTCACGCTGTCGATAATCGGCGCTTCGCACTCGGGCTTACGCGCTGCATATTTTAATTTATTCTCGGCGAACATATTATTTCCGTGCGTGTCTATGCTCACTATCAGCGGCCCGAACTCGTTGACCTTCAGCACCCATTCGCACTCGGGCATTCCAAGCTCACGCCAGTAGCAAGCTAAAATTTTCTCAACATGACTTGCCGCAGTGACAGCGCAGCCGCCGATAAACACGCAGTGAACGGCCTTAAATTCTTTGCAGCCTTGAGCAGTCTTGTCACCCATACCGCCCTTGCCGACGATTAACTTAACGCCGGTCTTCTTTATAAATTCTGCCTCGTCAGCTTCCATACGCACTGACGACGTCGGCCCGATAGAGATTAATAAATTTTCGCTCTCGCTTTCTTTCACTATCGGTCCGGCGTGAAATATCGCTCCGCCGTTAAAATCATACGGGCTTGCTAATCCCTCATGCACAACCCGCCTGTGCACATCGTCGCGCCCAGTCACTAAAATTCCAGTCAAATAAACTATATCTCCGATATGCAAGTCCTCTATATCAGAATCTTTAATGGGCGTTTGCAAAATCTTCTTCATTATTAAATGCTCACCCCTTTATAAGACTTGCTAATATCATAATCTAAATCATTATTAAATTTTATAAATCCGCGCCTGTGCATGTAGCAAGCTACGTTCACGCCGACTGCAATAGTCGCCGTGTGCCTTGCAGAGCTTTCAACGTGAACTTCCATTGCAACCTGCTTGCCCGGCAAGCCCTGAGCGCCTATGCCTAATTTATTCAAGCCGTCTAATAAATCACGCTCAAGCTTCGCGCCCTTTTCGTGCTTATGGCTTGTGCCAAGCGGCCTTAAGTATGCCATCTTAGATAACACCGCCGCGTTCTCAACGTTATGGCCGAGTCCACCACCGACGATTACCGGCGGACAAGCATTTAATCCCAAGTCAGAGACCGCGTCAAAGACATAGCGCACTATCGCCGCGTAGCCATCCGACGGTTTAAATACCTTCGCACACCCGGGCAAGCAGCATCCGCCGCCGGCAAAATACACGCATATTTCAAGCTCGTCATTATCAGGTATAATCTCCCAGTGAAGCCACGGCATACGCTCACCCGTGTTATCGCCGGTGTTGCGTTCCTCAAAGAAATTAACAGTATTCTGCCTAAGCGGCGAACTGAACGTAGCTTTAGCTACAGCCTCGCGCAGCGCATCTTCAACTATGCCGATATATTTAAACTCAGAGCCGCAGTTAATATAAAAATGCAGCAAGCCCGTATCCTGACAGCTTGGCCGGTTCAACTTCTCCGCCCGCTCTAAATTATCAAAATAAGTATCATAAATAACCCGCTGCATCTCCGACGTCTCGTTATCGCGCAATTCTTTTAACTTCGCATAAACGTCATCCGGCAGCCGCTTGCAGGCCATGCCGATAAATCTTTCCATAACCTGCGCAAGTTTTACCCTCGCTTCCTGTTTATCCATTAAATTACCCCATCAAAAATTTTAAAATTTTAAAACTCTTGAAGAGCGATTAACATCCTCAAGAGTTTTGTAATTAAATTTAAAAGCTAAAAACTCGCCGGCACGCCCGCGATCCATAAACTTATATGCGGCACGTAAGTCGTTAAGAATAACACTATAACTTCTGCAATTAAGAACGGCGTTACGGACTTAACTATAGTCTCAAATTTTATATTCGCAATATTGCAGCCGACATATAAGCAATTTCCGACCGGCGGCGTTATCATGCCGATGCCCATATTAACTATAAATATTATGCCGACTAAGTACGGGCTCACTCCGACCTGCGTCAATACCGGCAGCAAAATCGGCGTTAATAAAGCTATGGCCGCGCTGGAATTTAAGAAGCATCCGGCGATTAACACGATGATATTTAATAATAATAATAATATATATTTATTTTGCGTAAGCGCAAGCATAGCTGAGGCGATTTTTTGGGGAATTTGTCCCATCGTTAAGACATAGCCGAATGTGCTGACGGTCGCCATGATAAGCATTATTACAGCAGCGCCTACAGCTGAATTTGCAACAACTCTGGGAATGTCAGTAATTTTTAAATCACGATACACGAACACGCCGACGATTAAAGCATATAATGACGCAACAGCGCCGGCCTCAGTAGCTGTGAAAATTCCCGAGTAAATTCCGCCGAGAATTATAACCGGCATGATAAGCGCCCAGATGCTCTTAAAGAATACGCTTAATACATGCTTAGGAGTTCTGTCAACTTTCACAAGCGGCACGTTATTATTCTTAGCATAGCGCCACGCAACGATAATCATGCTCAAGCCCATTAAAATTCCCGGGCCTACGCCGCATAAAAATAAAGTGCTGATAGACGTATTAGCTAATACGCAGTAAGTGACCATGGGAATGCTCGGCGGGATGACTTGGCCGACTGTGCCTGCTGCTGCAACGCACGCCGCCGAGAAATCTTTGCCGTAGCCGTTCTTCTCCATCTCACCGACCATGATACCGCCGATAGCTGCCGTCGTAGCAGGACATGAACCCGAGATCGCCGCAAAGAACATCGACGCAACTATCGCAACTATCGCGAGGCCGCCGCGCAGCGATCCAAAAAATAATTGCACGAAGTCAACTAAACGTCTTGATATGCCGCCCTCACCCATTAAATTTCCGGCCAAGATAAAGAACGGTATGGCCATTAACGGGAATGAATTAATACCGTTAAA
Source organism: Synergistaceae bacterium (assembly GCA_017470785.1). Lineage (GTDB taxonomy): Bacteria > Synergistota > Synergistia > Synergistales > Aminobacteriaceae > JAFUXM01. The sequence continues at coordinate 4,713 of JAFUXM010000023.1, read as the reverse complement.
CATAGTCTGCGCCGTGACGACTAACGAACTATTCATGTACATTACGATAGTCGCAGCGGCAGCAACGCCCAAGGCAGCCGCAATAGGCACGCCGACGAACATTAATACAAAAAAGCTTATAAACAAAGTCGGTATCATTTTATTCCGCACTGCCTCCAGTCAAATCTTTATTATCATCTTTATTATTATCAGCTTTCTTCTCAAGACGCCCGCATATAGCCTTTAATGCCTCATAAATATATGCGATGCCCATAAACACGCTGCCGATTAATATTCCCAGATAAACATAATTCATGCGTATCCTCAAGGCCGGCGACATCTGACGCGACAGCCGCGTCCATAAGAACATTAAGTAATAGCTCACGACAAAGAAAAATACAGCCGTGATAATATAGCTTATAAACTGCATAGTTCTTTTAACGCCCTTCGGAAACATGTCCTGAATTAACTCAACGCTGATGTGCTGAGCCTTACGAGCGCCAAGATAACCCGCTACAAAAGTCATCCAGATAAAGCCAAATCTCGCAAGCTCCTCAGTCCAAGCAAGCGGCGCGTTCATAACATATCTAAAAAATACCTGCAGGCAAATCAATATCATCATGCCGCCTAATATTAAAAACGCGGCGAACACAAACAGCTTGTCTATCAAGCCAAAAAATTTATCGCATTTATCAAAGTTCAACATATTATAATAATCACTCTCGTTTAGTTTAAATTTTTATATAAAAATAAGGCCAGAGAAATTTAATAATTGCTCCGGCCTCGTAATTAAATTATCTAAATTACTTTACAGCTTTGACTGCTTCCTGAATTTTCGTGATGCTGTCGCCGAACTGGCCCTTATACTTCTCGTAGACCGGAGCGACCGCAGCTTTAAACGCGTCGACCTGCTCGGACGTAAGACGCGTAACTTCAACGCCGGCTGCCTCGATAGTCTTAATATTCTCAGCGTCGATATTATCGCTGTACTCGCGCTCAAGCGTGCACGCCTCGTTGGCTGCCTTCTGAATTGCCGCCCTCGTCTCTTCGTCAAGGCTTTCCCACTTGTCTATATTCATGATAAGCGGCTCCGCCGTGTAGATATGATGCGACAGCGTATAGAATTTATTAATTTCTATATATTTATTATTAACGAAATTGCTCGACGGGTTCTCCTGACCGTCGACTATGCCGAGCTGCATTGCCGAGAACACTTCAGACACTGCCATTGCCGTCGGCACTGCGCCGAGCTGCGTGAACGTGTCGATAAACACCGGACTCTCAGGCGTTCTAAGCTTCATGCCTTTTAAATCATCCGGCTGCGCAATTCTGCGCACCGAGTTCGACATATCTCTAAAGCCGTTGTCCATCCAGCACAAAATTTTAAAGCCGTAATTCTCAGCGAAAGCCTTTAACTCGTCGCCGACCGGCCCGTCCAACACTTCATAGACTTCTTTCTTCGTCGAGAACAAGAACGGGAGATTTAATACGCCGTCCTCGGGCACAAAGTTCTCAAGCGCCATCGTCGAGTCAAGGCATATATCAAGCGTTCCCATCTGCACAAATTCAATCGCCTTCGCCCCTGAAGCAATCTGCGACGCAGGATAGACCGTAACGCCGTACTTGCCGCCCGTGTACTCCTTAACTAATTTTGCAAATGCCGCCGCGCCGTACTGATACGGATGCGTCGTAGCTCCGACATGATTTAACGAGAACGTCATAACCGAACCCTCAGTTGAAGCCGCGTTAATGTCAATGTCAGCCAGCGAAAGGGCAAATGCTGATCCTGCAAAAAGCACCGCGAAACATAAAGCAACCGCAAAAATCTTTTTCATTAGAGAACATCTCCCCCTGAAAGTAAAATTAATTTAATTTAATTTTAAAGTAAAAATAAAATTTTTATAATTGCGTGAAAGGCTTAAATTAAATTTAAAATTTTTTATCAGCGCAAAATAAAAGACGTCCTAAGACGTCTTGTTTTAAATTATATTAAAATTTTATTATTAGCCTGCTTACTTGCCGCAGTTAAACACAAACGCCGGCGGAATATTTAATAAAACATATTTGCTCTTAATATCTCTAAACTTTTCGCATAATTTATGCTTCATGATGCGCGAATACTGATACGCGATAAAGCGGCCGTCAGGACTTAAAGTTTTATTCACGGCGTTTAAAATATTCTCGCTCATCTCATGAGGCAGAACCGTGAACGGCAGACTTGAAATTATATAATCAAAGCTCTCGATATTATTCTCACGCATGACTTCTTCAAGCTTCTGCGCATCGCTGTATAATTTTAAGCCTTTATGATCCGGATGTTCTTCTTTTATTAATTTGCGCAGCGATACATCTATTTCAAATACTAAGATATTTGCGTCGGGCCTTGCTAATTTAACTATATCCCGAGTGAATACGCCCGTACCCGCGCCAAGCTCTGCTATGTTAATTGCATTGTCCCAGTCGACTTGACTTAGCATCGCGTGAGCTAAAAATTTTGAACTCGGCGCAACGCTGCCTATCCTGCCGGGATGCTGAAGAAATCTTTTTAAAAACGTCGCCGCTGCGTGCTTGCTCTTCTTGCCTTTATTACGCAATAAAATTACCTCGCTTTAATTAAATTTAAAATTTTTAAACTATAATTAATTATAAATTAAATTTTAAATTCAGGGAGTGTGTATTTAATAATGAAGAAGTTAATTGTGCTGACCGGCGCAGGCATGAGTGCCGAGAGCGGACTGAAAACTTTCAGGGACGCGGGCGGCCTGTGGGAAAATTATAACGTTGAAGAGGTCGCGAGTATCGACGGCTGGCATCGCAACCCCGAATTAATGACGAGATTTTATAACGAGCGCCGCGCGCAGCTCGAACACGCCGAGCCTAATCAAGGCCATAAAATTTTAGCCGAGCTTGAAAAATTTTTTGATGTGCAGATTATCACTCAGAATGTAGATAATTTGCATGAGCGCGCTGGCAGCACAAAAATTATTCACTTGCACGGCGAATTGACTAAAGTCCGCAGCGTGAATAATCCCGATAAAGTTTATGACATAGGCTATAGAGCTATAAAGTACGGCGAGTGTGCGCCGGAGCAAGACGGCGGCGGTATATTAAGGCCGCATATAGTTTGGTTCGGTGAGGCCGTGCCGATGATAAGCGCCGCATCGCGCTTAGTGCGTGAAGCAGATATATTCGCAGTGATCGGCTCGTCGCTCAACGTCTATCCTGCTGCGGGGTTATTATATGACTTACGGGGCAGCACCGAGTGCTATTTAATTGACCCCAAGGACGTAGCAGTCCCGAGCGGATTAAATTTCACGGTAATTAAGGCCGGCGCATCTGAGGGCTGCGAGATAATGCGCGATAAATTATTAAATAAATTAAATTAAAGCGAGGCGAGATTAATTATGGATTTATTCCCGGGATTGAAAGGCGTTGAGATTATATCGCAGCTTGCGGACAGCTTGGACGCACTGGCCAAGCAGCACGCGGAGCTTACGGCAAAGAACACGCCCGATGACAGGATGCAGGCTCTTAAAATCTGGCAAAAGATGGCCGGCTTATACTGGGATATTTTATTCGCAGTGATCGAAGCTAAGATTAAAAAAATGGCCAAGCCCGCGCCTCTGACTTTTGACGAGACCGAGAGACTATTTATAGATTTCGGAGCTGTAAGCATATTACCCAGACATAAGGACTTTGACGCTAAAAAAATTTTAAGCTCAAGCTGCAAGTCAATCGGCGGCATCTTCCCTGTTATGACTTTTAGTGATTACATAATCGAGAGCTGGGCAGCGATAAACGGCTTTGATATGCCGACGTCAGTTATAAGCTTGCCGCTTGCGGACCGCATAAATATTTTAAATAATAACTTACGGCAGGCGCAGGCCGAACGCGACAAGGCATTTATTGACGCAATAGATAAATATTTGCCGACAACGCCGCTCGATGCCCGCAGCTTAGTTAATGAGCTTGATAAAAATTTTATGACTTGCCTTAAAGTCTCGATGAGATTTCCTGAATATAGAGAAGCACCGGAAGATACGCGTAAAGCCATGGCGCAGGACAGACATAAATATTTAGAGGCTGAGCGGTCGCTGTTAATGCTAATCTCGTCAGCGGTGAAGCTGCAAGAAAATGCAATGCCCGTGCCGGAGTTCGACAAGCTGGCTGTGCTGCACGCAAATACTAAAATTATCGCACAGAAAATTTTATACGCATCTAATGATGTTAAGAAAATTTTGCGCAGAGTTAAGAAGATCACGGATAATTGCTCGGGTATGTCGCTGCAGCAGCGGCGCGGCGAGCTAAAAGCTATGCTGATTAAGAAAAAGGAATATTTGGCAGTGCCGGCCAAGACTGCGCGGTGCGACGCGTCATTATTTGCGCCTCAAGAATCAACGCCTATTGACTACGCTAAAAATTACGCAAGGCTTGAGCAGTTATGCGGCTATGATATGGAGATGTTTAACGTCCCGAGAGTTAGAATGTACGGATTGCCGCGTGTTATATTCGTGCCCGGGCAAGGCTTGGGAACTTACGATTGGAACGATCACTCGATTTTAATTCCGGCGTTTCCAGTCGGAGGCTCGGGCGGCCCGACTGGCGGCGACGATAAGTCACTGAGCTACGCACTGGGAACTTACAGATGGGACAGCGACGAGGACCGCAAGATTAAAACGCCTTATGAGCAGCAGATTAAAGATAACAAAAAGAAGTCTATTTTAGAGCTTGCCA
>JAFUXM010000022.1 GCA_017470785.1 Synergistaceae bacterium | reverse complement strand
GATTGCAGCCGGTTTTGCATCTAAATTAAGCTTAACTATGGCAGCGTTCGAGAGCAGAGCTATTATATGGGCGCTGGCTGCACTGGCCGCAAGCTCGGTATTAAATGCGTTATATTACGTTCCGGCAATGATAGTGATGCTTACGCCTGCAAAGGCCGGAGCTGCGAAACTTGCTGCGCCGGTGAGCTTGAGCTTTAAATTATCGATGAGCGCATTCGATGAGCGCATTCTTAGCTTTAAATTTTATATTAGGCTTGTTATTCATGCCGATATTAAGGCTGATTGAAAGAGGGGTGAGCGTGCTGTGATTGCAAAATTATTAAGCTCGTCCCTGCTGCCGGTGTTATTTCCGATTATAAGCGGCGTAGCTATATTATTAAGGCCGGTGAACGAGAACGGCGATTTTATTCACGATGACAGCCATTTTTACGTCGGCGCAATGACATTTATAAGCGCATTATTAAATTTCGCTGCCGTGTATCTCACTAAGTCCGAGTTATTTATATTATGCAGGATCACGGGCGATTTAAATATCGCGTTTAAAATCGACGGAATTTCTAAATTATTTATGATTTTATTAGCCGTGATATGGCCGTTAGTTACGCTGTACGCATTTGAATATCTGCATAGGCGGCCGCCTACGGGAAGATTTTTCGCATTCTTTCTGGCGACATTCGGCATACTAAACGGCGTGGCCTGCGCTGCAAATTTCTTAACTTTATATTTATTCTATGAATTAATGACGTTTATGACATTACCGTTGGTCATGCACTCGCAGCAGCGTGAGGCGATACGTGGCACTGTGAAATATTTATTATATTCGCTGATAGGAGCAGCGCTTGCACTTGGCGGCTTCTGCTTCTTTCACGTCTACGGCGTCTCAACAGAATTTACAGCAGGCGGCGTATTAAACTTAAAAGAATTAACGCAGCATGACAAAGATATTTTATTGGCCGTGACGTTCTTAACGCTCTTAGGCTTCGGAGCTAAAGCCGGATTAATGCCCTTGCACTCGTGGCTGCCGACTGCCCACCCAGTTGCACCGACACCTGCCAGTGCTGTCTTGAGCGGCCTGATTACTAAAGGCGGCGTAATAGCCATGCTGCGAGTAATATATTTTATCGCCGGCGCTGAATTTTTGCGCGGCACGTGGGTGCAAAAGGCATTAATCGCGCTGTCATTGCTCACGATTTTTACAGGCTCGATGATGGCCTATGCAGAGAAGCATTTGAAAAAGCGCATAGCTTGGTCGAGCGTAAGTCAAGTCTCGTACGTGATATTTGCATTGATGCTATTAACACCTGATGGCTTTGTAGGTGCGCTATTGCAAATAGCAGCTCACGCTATGGCCAAGAGCTGTTTATTCTTAAGCGCCGGAGTAGTAATTTATTTTACGTTTCAGGGCGCGAACTATCACTATGCTGATCAGCTGCAGGGCATAGGCAAAGAATTGCCTATCACTATGTCATGCTTTGCCGTTGCATCAATATCTTTAATCGGCTTGCCTCCGAGCGGCGGCTTTGTCGCTAAGTGGTTCATGGGCGAAGGTGCGTTGGGCTTGGGGACGCTGGGCTATGTCGGCGTAGCTGTCTTAATGATAAGTGCGCTGCTAACAGCCGGATATTTGCTGCCGATAGTTGCCGACGCATTTTTCCCGGGCGAGGATTATGAATATAATGACGAGGCGAGCTTGACGCGCCTGCCGGTCAAGATGAAGCTGCCTTTGTTATTGCTAAGCGCCGGAGCTATTTTATCAGGAATTTTCGCAGGCTGGCTTGCGAAGTTCTTTGAGAGCATAGCCGCAGGAATTTTATAGAGCTTATAAACTGGAGGCTGAGATTAAATCATGAATGAGAAGACTTTAATTTTTCCGGTTATATTTCCGGCTCTCGCGGCTTTGCTAATTCATGTATTAAAATTTAAATCGCGTTTGACCCGCAATGTATTTATCGAGTTTGCCGTGATATTTAACTCGCTTTTATTAGCATTATTAATTTATAATCCGCCGGTAAATACTTTAATTATATTCAGAATATCTGAAGGCGCGGCGTTTGCATTTAAAATTGACGGCCTTGGAATGGTCTTTGCAGGATTAATAGCTTTATTATGGCCGCTAACAAGCTTATACGCATTTGAATATATGCGGCACGAGAGCGAGAAGCATAATTTAAATGACAACGCGTTCTTCAGCTGGTTTGTGCTGACATTCGGAGTAGTTGCGGGTATTGCTCTATCTGCAAATTTATTAACGCTATATTTATTTTATGAAATTATGACTTTAACTACATTGCCGTTAGTCATGTACGCGATGGACGGCAGAGCCAGATACGCCGGCCGCAAATATTTAATTTACTCAGTCGGAGGTGCGGCGCTGGGCTTTATCGCGCTTGCATTTGCGTTATATCAGGGCGGCGGCGGCAATTTTGTTTTAGGCGGCACGCTCGGCGTATGGCCAAGTGAACCGTCTAATATGTTATTAAGCGCATATTTGCTGGGCTTTATCGGCTTTGGAGTTAAAGCTGCAGTGTTCCCGTTTCACGGCTGGCTGCCTGCGGCAAGCGTTGCGCCTACGCCTGTTACTGCTTTATTGCACGCCGTCGCAGTCGTCAAGGCCGGAATATTTGCAATAATTAGACTAACATGGTACGTGTTCGAGCCTGAAGCGTTAATGGGAACGTGGGCGCATACGGCAGCATTTTTAATTACATGTCTTACTATTATTTACGGCTCAAGCATGGCGTTAGCTACGCAGCACTTTAAACGCCGCTTCGCCTACTCGACCATAAGCCAGCTTAGCTATATTATAATGGGAGCTTTGTTATTAACGCCCGAGGGCTTGACCGGCGCATTGATGCACATGGGAGCGCACGCGGTCATGAAGATAAATTTATTTTTCTGCGCCGGCGCTGTGTTATGTCAGACCGAGCGGGAATATTTATTTGACATGCGCGGTATAGGCTTGGGTATGCCTAAGACTTTTATAGCATTATTAATTTCAGGGCTTGCATTATGTGGATTGCCGCCGACCGCCGGCTTTGTCGGCAAATGGCAGCTTGGAATAGCTGCCGCTGCGTCAAATACTTTAGGCCATGCAGGCTTAATGGCTCTGGCAATATCAAGTGTGTTGACAGTGCTATATATATTCAGCATATTCAGCATTGCGATAATGCCCGGCAAAAATTTTGATTTCAAAACTGCGAATAAAGGCGTGCGCGACCCGGGGCTTGACATGTTAATTCCAATGGGATTATTAGCGCTTGGAGCAATTATTTACGGCCTTTACGCCGAGAATTTATTAAATTTCTTTGCGCGTATCGCGATAGGGGAGATATAGCCATGCTGCATAAAGCTGATTTTGTATTATTATTTTTAGTCATCTGGCCGATGGCCGGCGGCCTTATGTCTTATATGGCCGGCAAGACAAATAAAACTTTCAGGGATTATATAGCTTGGACAGTCTCGTTAATCGAACTCGCAGCCGTATTAGCGATCCTGCGCTATGATAATTTAAGCCTAAGTCTTAATGGCATATGCGGCTTGGGGTTAAACTTCACGCTTGATAATTTCAGAAAGATTTATATTTTAATAATTGCCTACATGTGGGCCGAGACGACCGTATTTTCCCGCGAGTACTTAGCGCATCATCATAACAGAAATCGCTATTATTTATTTGTCTTAATGACTTTAGGCGCAATCATGGGCGTATTTCTAAGCGCTGATTTATACACTTGCTTTGTATTTTTTGAGATGATGTCGCTTGTCTCGTACGTTATGGTAGTTCAAGAAGAAAATCAAGCCGCAATTTTTGCTGCCCAGACTTATATAGCTATTGCAATTATCACCGGCTTAATGACTTTGACCGGCTTGATGATTTTAAATAATTTAGCCGGAACGCTCGAGATTGATAAATTAATTGTTAGTATTAAAAATGTTAATAATACGCGGTTGCTTTATGTTGCAGGATTATTAATATTTATGGGCTTTGCAGCAAAGGCGGCGATTTTCCCGTTTCACGTATGGCTGCCTACGGCTCACACGGCAGCGCCTGCTCCGGCCAGTGCGTTATTATCAGGCTTATTAACTAAGGCCGGTATGTTCGGAATAATAGTTATTAGCTCAAAAATATTTATTAATAATTTACACTGGGGAATATTTTTATTAATATTAGCTTTAATAACTATGTTCTTAGGCGCATTGCTCGCGGTCTTTGCAGTGAATATTAAACGCGTATTAGCGTGTTCAAGCATGTCGCAGCTTGGATTTATCTTGACCGGTATAGCGATGCTGTGCTTGCTGGGCGAAAATCACAATGATTTAGCAGTTCGCGGCACTGTGTTATATATGGTCGGCCACTCGTTAATAAAGCTTGTGTTATTTTTAGACGCCGGAATTATACACATGAACACGCATAAATTAGAGCTGAACGAGATACGGGGCTTTGGCCGCGGCAAGAAAATATTTGCATTTGCATTTATGTGCGGTGCATTGGGCCTAATGGGGATGCCGTTATTAAATGGCTACATCGGCAAGACTTTAATTCATGAGGCCATAGTCGAGTATATAGCTATAGCTGACGAGCCGTTATTTTTTAAATTCGCCGAGTGGACGTTTTTAATCTCCGGTGCGTTTACGACTTGTTATGTCTTGAAATTATATGTAATGTTATTTGCAGCTAAGCCCAGCGCTGAGATCGCAGCTTGCAAAAAATATATTAATTTTATTAATAAAATATTCTTGCTTGCATCAAGCTTGATATTGCTTGCGATAGGCTGCTCGCCTTATAAACTTGCAGATAAAATAGGATTTTTAGGTTCAAGCTTTATGAATAATACTTTAACGCATCATCATGCCGTGAATTATTTTAGCTTTGAATCGCTCGAGGGCGCAGGAATTTCTATAGGCTTAGGGCTTGTGATATTTTTTATATTCGTGAGGCCGATGTTGATGGCTGAGGATGAGACGGGTGAACCGGTGTGTTTAGACTTATGGCCTAAGAGATTAAATTTGGAATTTTTAATTTTCAGGCCGCTGATAAATAAAATTCTGCCGTTTATCGGCGCGTTATTTGCGCGTGTGACAGATTTAATTTTATCCGGGCCTATAGATTTAATTTTATCGCGGGCCGGCCGTCAGAGATTTATAAAGCTTCAGGAAGATAAAGACTTTGGATTTTATCATGACCAGAGCGAGCAGTCGTTTAAAACTTTGCTGCCGTCGAGCTTAGCCTATAGCTTAATGACTTTTGCGCTTGGATTATTATTTGTATTTGCGTATCTCGTGCTGTAAATATTTATTAATTTATTAATTTAATTTATAATAATTTCGGCGGCAAAATTTTTGTTTGTACGCCGAAATTTTTTTGCCCGGCAAGCAAAAAAATTTTAAATCTAATTAAGTTTTATGTTATTAGGAGGTTGTTTGTTATGAAGAAGAGCTACAAGATTGACGTGGACTGCGCGGCGTGCGCGGACAAAATGGAAGTTGCTGCGGCCAAGACCCCGGGCGTTAAGAGCGCGAGCGTTAATTTCATGACGCTGAAGATGAACGTTGAGTTTGAAGACGGCCAAGATGCTAAGGCCGTAATGCAGGCCGTGCGCGACAACTGCAAAAAGGTTGAGGAAGACTGCGAGGTTTATATTTAAAATTTAAAAATTAAAAATCATGAATAAGAAGCAAAGAAGTATGCTGCTGCGGATCATCGCGGCGGCGTTAATGTTAATCGCGCTGAATTATTATTTGCCGGAAGATGCGCCTATTAATAGCTTTGTGCGGCTTGCATTATATTTAGTGCCGTATTTAATAGTCGGTCATGATATTTTGATTAAGGCATTTAAGGGCATTAAGCACGGGCAGATATTTGACGAGAATTTTTTAATGGCCGTTGCGACGCTTGGCGCATTAGCTTTAGCGCTTTATTATAATAATGACTATACTGAAGCTATAGCTGTAATGCTGTTTTATCAGACCGGCGAGTTATTTCAAGGCTACGCAGTGGGCAAGAGCAGGCGCAGCATTTCTGATTTAATGGACATAAGACCTGACTATGCAAATATTGAAAATGCTGAGACCGGCGAGCTTGAGCAGGTTGACCCTGATGAAGTCGAGATAGGCAGCGTGATAGTCGTTCAGGCCGGCGAGAAAATCCCGATTGATGGTATTATAACAGAAGGAAGTTCGAGCCTAAACACGAGTGCTTTAACAGGCGAGAGCGTGCCGCGTGATGTTAAAACCGGCGATGAAGTAATCAGCGGCTGCATTAATTTAAATGGCTTATTAAAAGTCAAGACAACGCGTGAGTTCGGCGAAAGCACAGCAAGCAAGATTTTAGATTTGGTCGAGAACGCGAGTTCAAGAAAATCTAAGTCAGAGAATTTTATTACTAAATTTGCGAGAGTTTACACGCCGGCTGTGTGCATAAGCGCATTAGCCTTAGCGATATTCCCGCCGTTAGTTAATTTGTTAGTGTTAAATACTGCGCCTGAGTGGGGACAGTGGATTTATAGGGCGTTGACGTTTTTAGTTATAAGCTGCCCGTGCGCATTGGTGATTAGTATCCCGTTAAGTTTCTTTGCAGGTCTCGGCGGTGCGAGCCGTGCCGGAATTTTAATTAAAGGGTCGAATTATCTTGAGACGTTATCGCAGGTAAAATGCGTTGTCTTTGACAAGACCGGGACTTTAACGCAGGGCGTATTTGACGTGTCAGCCGTGCATCCGGATCATGACAAGAGCAGCGAGTTTCATGATGAGATTATAAGCCATATGAGTGAGCATGATCACGAGCATCATGAGCATCATGCTCACGGCGCAGGCTTAAGCGACGAAGAATTATTGCATTTAACTGCGCACGTTGAAAGATATTCTACGCATCCGATAGCGAGTTCGCTGCGTAAAGCTTATCCGCACGAGGCCGACGACTGCGTAATCGAGAATGTCGAGGAGCTGTCGGGCTATGGCATAAGGGCTATGGTCAACGGCGATGAAGTCTGTGTGGGCAATTTCAGGATGATGGACGAGCTTGGCATCAAGTGGCACGAGTGTCACAAGACCGGCACTGTAATTCACGTTGCGATTAACGGCGAGTATGCAGGCCATGTAATTATCTCTGACGTAGCGAAACGCGGCGCTAAAGAGGCCATAAGTGAGTTAAAAGATGCAGGTGTTGAGCGTGTAGTGATGCTGACGGGCGACGCTAAGCCCGTTGCAAATGAAGTAGCTGAAAATTTAGGCATAACTGAGTTTCACGCTGAATTATTGCCGGCCGGCAAAGTAATTGAAGTTGAAAAGCTGCTTGCGTATTATAAAAAGTCTCAGGGCAAGTTAGCATTTGTCGGAGACGGCATCAACGATGCGCCGGTGTTATCGCGGGCTGACGTAGGAATTGCCATGGGCGCGATGGGCTCTGATGCAGCTATCGAAGCGGCTGACGTAGTCTTAATGGACGACGACCCGTTGAAGACTGCCAAAGCAATTAAAATTGCGAAAAAGTGTATGCGGATAGTCTATCAGAATATTTATTTCTCTATCGGCGTTAAGTTATTATGCTTGCTGCTCGGAGCGCTGGGACTTGCCAACATGTGGCTGGCGGTATTTGCGGACGTGGGCGTTATGTTAATAGCTGTACTCAACGCGATACGGGCGCTGCTGGTCAAGAATATTTAATATTTTAGAGTTATAATAAAGGCGGGAGTTAAATCCCGTCTTTAATTTTATAGTAATGATGCGCCGGTGTTGACGTAGTCTTAATGGATTACGATCCGTTAAAGACGGCCAAGGCAATTAAAATTGCGAAAAAGTGTATGCGCATAGTCTATCAAAATATTTATTTCTCGATTGGAGTTAAGCTGTTATGCTTGCTGCTCGGAGCGCTGGGACTTGCCAACATGCGGCTTGCGGTATTTGCGGACGTGGGCGTAATGTTGATAGCAGTGCTTAACGCGATACGGGCGCTGCTGGTCAAGAATATTTAATATTTAGAGTTATAATAAAGGCGGGAAGTTAAATTCCCGTCTTTAATTTTAGATTTTAAATTCAGGAGATGTAATTTGTAATGAGCAAGAAATTAGTTGCGTATTTCTCGGCAAGCGGAGTGACTAAAGGCATAGCTGCGAAATTAGCCGAGGCGTTAGGCGGCGCAGACTTATATGAGATTAAGCCGAAAGTCCCGTACACTAACGCAGACTTAAACTGGAATAATAACAATTCGCGCAGCAGCGTTGAGATGCGTGATAAAGCATCGCGGCCGGAGCTTGCTGATAGAAGCGCGAATATAAGCGATTATGACGTAATATTCTTAGGCTTTCCGATTTGGTGGTACGTTGCGCCGACGATTATTAACACGTTCTTAGAGGCTTATAATTTCTCAGGCAAGACTATAATTTTATTCGCGACATCCGGCGGCAGCGGCTTCGGCAAGGCAGTCAGCGGCTTACAGCCAAGCGCACCGGCAGCTGTCATAAAAGAAGGCAAGTTATTAAATCGTGCGTCGCTAAGCGATTTAAAGTCATGGGTTGATAGCTTAAAAATTTAGCGCATAATAAAAAGCCCTGGGCATAAATCCCGGGGCTTTTATTATAATAATTATTATTAATTAAATTAATTAAGCTTCATGCACTTGCCTATCACATCGCCCGTGACAAGATACTCATACGTAGGCATCTCAAATAAGACCGGCTTTAATTTATTATAATCTATAATATCTTTGTCGTTTAATATATCTTGCTCTGCGAAAGTATTTTTAATAGTCAAAATAAAATTGTCGAAGCCCGGCGTCTCGTAAATGTCTTCAAGCACGCATTCCATTATTAATTTAGATTTATTTAATAACGGAGCGCCGGTCTCGCCTAACGTATATTCAAATAATGCGCTCTTGTCAGCCTTAGCGCCGCTCATGCAGCCTGATTTGTCAGCCTCTTTAAGCCAGTCCTGCGTGACGATATTTATGCTTAAGGCTTTATTAGCAATCACGCCCTGATTTGTGTAATGCGCCTTAGCCATGCTTATCATAACGTGATCATGTCCCATAATGCCTAAATGCCCAATTAAAATCCAGTTCGGCTTATCATTAACTATTGCGCCGACTACGACAAGCGGCGTCGGATACAGCGCGAGCTTTGCGCCGATATTTTTCTTGTCCTGCATAATTTACTGCATCTCCTTTTCCCAAATTCTGACAGTATTTATATTTGCATTGTCAGCCAAGCTCTCGAGCTCTCTAATCTCGTCTAAATTTAATTTTAAATTAGCAGCCGTCAAAGCATCGTCAACATGCTTGACTTTCGTCACGCCTAATATCGGCACAGTGCCTTTTGCTATAGCCCATGCTACCGGCAGCTGCGCTATAGAGACTTTATGCTTATCTGCAATTTTCTTAAGCGCATTATTTAATCTCTCAAGCTGCGGCAAGACCGGATTATAGACTTGGCCGCGGGCGCTGTCAGCCGGAAACGGATGCGCAGTGTCATACTTGCCTGACAGCGCGCCCTGCTCCAAGACCATATAAGCAAAGAACTCCGCGTTATTATCTCTGCACCAGTCTAATATGCCTGACGTCTCAGACGAGCGATTTAATAAGCTATAATGATTTTGAATTGCCGATACTTTCAAGCCTGCCTCTTTTAAAATATTATCAGCCTCTTTTATCTCAGCTAAGTTATGATTAGACAGGCCGATTTTGCCGATCTTGCCGGTCTTAGCAAGCGGAATTAATTTACGCGTCCACTCAGGAGCTCCAACCGGATTATGAATCCAGTAATAGTCCATAAAGTCCGTGCCTAAACGTTTAACGCTGCCGTTGTACATCTCTATTACGGCATTATCTGCCTGCAAATTTGCGCACTGCGGCGTGAACTTATCCGAGATTAAATAGCTCTCACGCGGCACGCTGCGCAAAAATTTACCCAGCACCTCTTCAGACCTGCCCATGCCATAGACAAAGGCCGTGTCCCATAAATTTAATCCTGCCTTGCAAGCCGCATCGAATATCGGCCTTAAGTCGCTTTCAGTAAAATTATTGCCGAACGTGCCGTCATTGCCCCACGCACATGCGCCCAATGCTATCTTTGCCATGATAATTTAATTTATCTCCTAAATTTTAAATTTTTAATAATTTTTTAGCGCAAGTATAGGCCATCTCGTAGATGCTTAAATAAACGTAATTAACGCCGGCCTCAGCCATAGCATCGCGCTGCTTGTCAGTCACATGCACATACGGATAAATTCCGTACACAAACGGAAAGAACGAGTAAATAAAATCCTGCCGGTCACTTGCGCTTAAATCCGGACAAAATTTCTCAAGACATTTATCCGCCGCCTTCATAGAATTTCCGTAAGCTTTCTTAAATTCTATTAGATTTTCAAGCCGGCTGTTTGCCTCCATGTCAAAGTGATTCATCGACATTAATTTTAACAGCCGCTCCCGCTTCTCAAGGCTTCGCGCTAATTTCTGCGCAAACTCGTCAGGGCTGCCCGCACTCATTGCCGTAAGCTCATCGCTCCATAGCTCATACTCGCGCTGCAGCAGCGCAAGAAATATTTCCTCTTTAGTTTTAAAATAATTATAAATAGTCGGCCTCGCGAACGGCAGCAAATTGCCTATCTCGCGTATCGTAATATCCTTAAAGCTCATCGTCTCGTAAAGAGAGGCGCATGCGTTTATAATTTCCTCTCGCTTACTTTTAATTTTAAATTCCCCCTCTCTCAAAATTTTTTTGCTTAAATTAAATTATGACACCGTGTCAAAAAATATTTTAGCAAATCGTGACACAGTGTCAAGAAAAATTTAATTTAGCAATTTATATAAATTATAACTTGCGTGCCGGTCTCACTGGAATTTATATTTATTACGCCGCCCATCATCTCTAAACGCTGCTTGATATTCGCCAGCGAGCCGTGTGAATTAAAAGCCTTGTCAGCATCAAAGCCCGAGCCGTTGTCTTCGACAATTATTTCACTATAACGCTCGGTCTTGCGGGTTTTAATTACTATGCGCAGCGGGTCGCCGTCAGGATTTAGGCCGTGCTTGACTGCGTTCTCAACTATCGGCTGGAGCGTCAGCGGCGGCACACGAAAATTCACATGCTCAATTTCATATTCAACAAATAAATTATCTTCAAACTGCACCTGCGCAACTGCGAGATATGCCCGGGTATGTTCAAGTTCGTCATTAAACATTATGGCATCGCGGCTTGCAATCGCGTTAAAATTCCGGCGCAGATAATTCGTAAAATCAATCGTGACGCGTTTAGCTTTCTGCGGGTCGCGCTCACATAGATAATATATGTTCGTCATAGTGTTGCAGATAAAATGCGGCCGCATCTGCAGTATCATAATATTTGCGCGTTGATTTGCAATCTCACGCTGCTGGCGCATGTGCTGCTCCAACTGGTCTGAGAGTATCAGCCCGCACATTGATATGGCTGATAGGACAATGCAGAGAGATATCAACGGGTAAACATCGATAAACATATGTACAATCAAAGTTACAGCCATCGGCAGCAGGACAATCATGAAGCTTAAATAAATTTTGCGTGAGAGCTGCTTGCGGCGCTGTACCGCAGCTGCTATATTTAGCAGGGCAATCAACGGCAGCGGCAAATTCATAAGCTGAAACAAAGGGCCGCGTATATACACAGTGAGATCTTCAGGCGAGATACGATATAACACATCGCTGAACAGGGTGGTTGTAAGAAAAACGTTAAATACT
>JAFUXM010000241.1 GCA_017470785.1 Synergistaceae bacterium | reverse complement strand
TTGTCTCGCTTGCAACGGGGATATTTTCAGGCGTGGCCGCTGCACTCCCAGAGCCTAAAAACACTGCGCTTATATTAATATCCTGTTCAGGAATTATTGACGCATAAAGCCTTAACGTCTTGTCAAGCGTCATTGCAAAATTATATAATCCTGCGTCCTCTGCCGTCTTCGCAGATGTAGGATAGACTGTTACGATAGGCGTCATACCTGAGGTGATTAAATCACTTGTTAAATCTGCATAATAATTATATTGTCCCGTACCTTCGCTGCTCTCTGTCCATGCGCTGACAGGCACAGTCAAGTCTATTGCTCTATACAGCGCGTCCAGTTTCGCGTCCCGTTCCTGCCATTCGTTTACTACATATTCCAAACGCTCCGCAATTTCTGCCTGCATGACGGCATGAGTGTGAAAGATAATTGCGTAAGACAGGTCTTGCAGACCGCAATTTTAAAGCCATTCAGGCTTTAAATCCTTCGACGCTCGCGCCTTGATAACGAGTTTTTAAATTTAATTCAGTGCTTGAAGTCACGCTCGCTATTTCATAAAGCTGTGAGCCGTCCAACGTGAAAATATCTCCGGCTTTAACTTCAGCTATAAGCCAGTTAGTCCCGACGCCTGTCACTATTGCCGCGCCGTTTCTAATATTCACGCGTTCCAACCTTACAGGCCATCCGAGGCCTGTAAATCCTCCTGTTCTATACCATTCTGTATCTTTAAAATTCATTTAATTACGCCTCCCCTTTTAACTCAGCTTCCGCTTTATCTAAGCTGTCTTTAATATTCTTCACAGCTAAGCAGTCTATTTGATATTGCAGTAAATCATTCTGGGTCTGTATATATTTCAAAATATCATCAAGCCTGTCGTCTAACTCTTCAACCGTAACGGATGCCGGGTCATCGCTGAAAATTGCCGTGACGCTCTCAGCTTGTCCGATTACAACAACTAAATCAAAATAATATTTAACAGCGTTTGCAGTGCCTTGTCCCGGCATGAAGTCGCCTTTATTTCCGGCTGAACAATAACCGTATAAAACTTCTTCATCTGTGTCAGGGTCTTTTGCAAATAAACCTATCTCGTTAAAGAAAAATCCAATAGAGCAACCCTCGTTGCTTAATAAAGTTTCCTGATTTAAATGCTCAACGCCGCAAGGCTGGTTGCTGTTCCGATTTGCGGCGGCGTCTCTATGCCTCTAATTTCCATCTCGCGTATCGGGCTGACTAAATTAGTCATCTCCGCAACTGTATTCATAAATTCAATATATTGCTCCCGCTCTGTTTCCGGATTGGGTATTGTCTCGTAACCATCTATAACGCCGTCGCCAGCCATTGCCCGCGAAAATCTAAACTGTTTGCCTTTAATACATTTTGCGAGTAAATTTCGGCCAGCGTTAGTTAATATCATGTCGCAGAACTGCGCCACGACCATCACCTTACTTTCCAAAAATTTTTATAAATTACAGCAATTAATCTTGTAAAATTTAGAACAGAATTTTGCAGTGCCTGAGCTTATATTTAAGCTTGCAGAATTAAAATCTTTTTGAGCCTGTTTAACTTTATAAATTTTAGAATTAAACAAACCCGTCAAATTTTTTAAATTTAAATTTGCTTTAGCCTGATTATTAAACGCGTTATTAATTTTATTTATTTTGGAGTTGAACAACCCCGTGCTGTGTTTAATATAAACGCTGCTCTTTGCGCCTGAGCCCTGCGCAGAGTTTATAACTTGAATTTTAGAACTAAACAAGCCTGTATTGACGCTCATAAAACTTTTCGCATTTGCAAAATTTAAGATTGCCGGAGCAATTTTTAAATAAGGCGAGATAAAATTTGCCGTGCTGACTTGAATATTTAAATTAGAGCTTTCTTTTATAATATTCTCCCATTTTAATAATTCAGCATGAAACGGCTTAAAGTTTTTCATCCAAAAGGCTATGCGCTCTTCTAAATCTTCATTCCAGTCTTGCCATCTTAAATACTCATGGTCGTCCCAGACTATTTCAAGTCCAAAATAATGCGTTCGAATATTCCGCCATAGCCCGTCGTCAGCTATAAAAGGCTCGCCGTCCGGCTTCTCTTCAACATATTTGCCCTCGGCATCTCTAAAGTAAGTCATAATTTTATTTTGACTTGCTCCGATGCTCTCTAAATATAATTTTAAACTTCGCTGTGTACCCTTAAGCTTTAATAAATGCGGCCAGTTTCTAATCTGTCTGCGCCGCAAAATATTATCATCGCCGACTAATGGGCAGCCCGTTAAAACCGCTAAATACGGCAGCAATTCATCCGGACAAGAGTCAACGTCAATCAAACTTGGCAAATTTTTAATTTTATTGTCTATTAAACCAACTTCGACATCGAGCGCATCAAGAAATTTCTTTAAATTATTTTTGCCTCGAAAGTACAGCGGCGGGACTATATCAGAAATTCTTCCCATTCATACCGCTCCCCTGTATCTTAAAGCTAAAATTAATTTCGCCTAAAATTAATAATTCATTATTATCAGCTTCGATAGTCGAGCTTGGACTTTCAAGCTCTACATGCTCAACGCCCTCGATATTATCTATTGCGGCATAAGCATCGCTGATTCTTAAAGCCTCGCCCATCTCGCGCGTCTCAATATTCATTAAAGATTTTAAAGTATCTTCAACTTTATCAAGAATTATGCCCGCCTTTAAGCCCGGACTGATAGTAATAACGCCCTTGAAATTTATCTCGCGCCATTTGCCGTCCTCGACTTCAATCCAGTCCGTCAGCATTTGATACTCGCTTATATACTCGCGTAAGGCGTCTTTTAAAGCCTGTGACGCAAGCGCGACGCTGCCCTCCTGCTCGCCGTAAGTCAAAACATAATATCTAATTATATTTGCCTCGCCGCTCCGCTCTCGCACGACTGCATGAGCTTTAGCAATCGCTCCGGCTTCCGGCGAATTAAAACTCACAGCAAAACTCTCATAATCACTTTGAGTTACGCAGCGTTTTTGCGTTGCGAACCACAACGGAGCTTGCTGTTTTATACTCTCCGCGCTCTGCGGCTCTGCACCGCCCGAAGCCCAGTTTAAATTAGTGACGCTCACGGGCACATTATTGCCCTGTTCATCAAGCGCAATCTCCCTCATAGTTGTGAGAGTATTCGGCGCGACGTTGCCTCGAACTCCGCCGCCTACTCTATAAACAACGCTGATGCGCTCATCTTCTCTTGGAATTTGACCGCTCACTCCGTCGCCGAAAGT
>JAFUXM010000021.1 GCA_017470785.1 Synergistaceae bacterium | reverse complement strand
TCGTCGAGGCGATAGTCGAGCTGGTTCACGCAAGACAGTCTGAGCAGGCCGCAAGCGAGCCGGAGACGGAAGCCGAGACAACACTCGAGACTTTAGAGCTTGCAGCAGAGCCGGTGACTGAACCGGAAGCCGAGGCAACACTTGAAACTGTCGAACTTGCAGCAGAGCCAAAAATCATGGATGAGCTTTCAAATTGCAAAAATTTTTCGGATGTCGTGAGCGTTGTCAAGGCGCATAAGCTCACAGCCGATGAGTTTTATAAACTTGCCGAGCCGACAATGAGCGGACTTGAAAAAGCCGGACTGCTGCACATGATAGGCCAATACTGCGAGGCGCATGAATTTGACCTTGACGGAGCGAATATAAAAGAGATTTACGAGGCGCGGTTTAATGAGTTGTTTGACGAGCTTGTACCGAGCAAAGACAAGGCTGATAGTTTGGCCGGAGAGCTTATCAGGGCGGTATCAAGAATTGGCCATAGATATTACAACGACGGCGATATGTTAGGCGTAGGTTGGGGGCGTGAGACGGTCAACCCTGCGGGACGCTTCTTACTGAAGTACGGCAGTCCGACAGTCAGGCGATGCGTTAAAAAACTTTGGAGCTTGCTCAGCGTTGGAAATTATGAACGGTACTTGCGTTTTACAGTGCAGGCTATAGTGGACTACGTCGAGGCGTGTCCAAAGTTAAGAACGCTTGAATGCGAAAGCTTAGAGAGCTGCCGTGATCCCGAACAGGACGTTGACTGCGACGACTATGAGTATGACTACAATTACGAAAAATTTACGGCTGAATTTGAAGAAGCCCAAGCCAAGTTCAGAGCGAAGATAAAGGCAAAAATTGCCGAGGTTAAAGCGCAGCCGTCACAGCCTGAACATACTGCCGACACGGCATATCAAGCAGCCGACAGGGTACAGGCCGCGTTGCAGGACGGCGGACTGACTTTGAGTGAGCAAGAGGCAGTGTTAGACGGTTGCAATGTCGGCATATTGCGGATGCTGTACGCGAGATATATTAAAAAGCCTATCACGCACGATATGGACAAATTCACGATGATACGCGACATAATATTTAGCATTGAACTCGATACGCCGGACTTGATAGATTTTGACGTGAAGAGGCGAATGCTCAAAGCTGGGAGCAAAGCCGAGCGCATAGATATATTAGAACACTGCACACGTTACGCCTTGCTTGAATTTGCGCAGTGGCAGCACGAGAGCCTGAACGCCGCGCCTGTTATCTCGCCTGACTTTGAAGACCGGCGCAGTATTGAGGCTAAGTGCATAGCAAGGCTGAAAGATGACGTGCCCCAACAGGGGCGTAACGGAAAGGAGGCGGCGTAAGCATGGATAACAAGATAATACAGATGCCCACGAGGGCAGAGCCGTTGCGCAAGATAAGGCAAAAAGTTTTTAGCAGAATGCAGAATGCAAAGATTGATACGCAGGACGAAGAGATGGCTTATTTATTGGGCATTGTCGACACATTCATGAATTACTACGAGTAATAGGAGTAAGCAATGACAGATATATTAAAAGAGCTTGACGCGAACGCGAAAACTCCGGCTTTTGCTGGCAGGACTAAAGCTGAAATTCCGGAGTATGAAGTCAAAAATAAATTATTCAAGAATAACTTGAGCCGGTGCGAAACGTTATCGCAGGTCATTGAACTTATCAAGCAGAATAATATTACACCTTGGCTTTTCTACAGAATTAGCGGGCTTGAGATGTCAGGTATTGCAGAGAGCAACGATATTAACGACATGGCCAGAATTTACGCTGAGATTGAGGGATTTGATTTAGAAGGAAAGGAGGTGGCGTAAATGCGTGAATTTGTCAGCGCTGAAAGCCTTTTTGAGGACTCAGATTTTTATAACAAGTTCTGCGATAATTGTCCGGCAAAAATACACATCCCCGCAACACTTGAAGAACCTGAAGAGTGGGACTGCCCGATAGCTGGCTGGGAGTGTTGGAGCAAGGATTGCGTGAGATATAACGATGCAAAGCAGATTATCGACGCTTTTAATGACTTAAATCTTACGATTGAAGAAATTTTGAATAGTTAAGGGAGGTGATAAAAAATGATGCAACTGACTGAGGCGATAAGACGCGGAATATTTAATCATAAAGAGAATTTTAAACGTAAATTCTGCAAGGATTGCCCAAAATTACACGATAAAAACTTTCTCTGTAACCCAGAATGGGCGTATGGAAACGGCCACCATAATGACGACTGGTGCATAAGATGGGAGCAGTTAAAGCCTATTATTGACAAAGCGGAAGAGTTAGACCGCGAAGTATGGAATTTATTAGTAGTTAGAGATTAGGAGGAATTTTACATGAACGAAGTAATAAAAAAATATCGTGAAGAAATAACTCAAAAGCTTATTGAAGCCCTTGAAAATGGGACTGCGCCATGGGTAAAACCGTGGAATGGAAGCAGCGCTCCGGTGAATGCAGTAACCGGCGAGAAATACAACGGGACAAATAATATCGCGTTAAGCTTAATCGGTGAGCAATACGACAACGGCGAAGACCCAAGATGGTGTACCTTCAAGCAGGCTGCTGCAAAGAAGTGGCACATTAAAAGGGGCGCAAAGGGAACTAAAATTTCATACTGGCGCATAATGGAAACAAAGCCTGATGATCAGAACGACGAAGAGCCGTTGAAAAACACATGGCTTATGCAAAGGGTTTACGTCGTTTTCCACGCCTCACAGATTGAGAACATGCCGGAATACATCCATGAAACATTAAGCCCCGAGCAGTGCTGCGAAAAAGCCGAGAGACTAATTGCAGATACAGGCGCGAATATACGTCACGGCGGATTTGAGGCGTTTTATAATCGCAGCGAGGATTATATCCAAGTCCCAAAGAAAGAGAATTTTAAAACTTTAGGCGGCTATTATGCAACTATTCTGCATGAGTTGACGCATTGGAGCGGAGCTCCGTCAAGGTTGGACAGAGAGAAAGGCAAAAAATTCGGCGATGAAAGATATGCGCGCGAGGAATTAGTAGCTGAGATTGCAAGCATGTTCTTATCAAATGAGACTGGTATTGCAATGACAGACGAGCATTTTGAAAATCATGCCGCATATATATCAAGCTGGATAAGTTTATTAAAGAACGATAACGACGCGATATTTAGGGCAGCCTCAGAGGCAAGTAAAGCCGCTGAATTTATTTTAAGGGCTGAACGTGAGCGCGAAAAGGCGCAATCTCAGAAAAACGCGGCGTAATTTCATTAAGGAGAGTTGTCTTATGTTGGATTTAAAAATTTCCGCTTTTGAAAATGCAGTATCAAGGTATACAGAGATAGCGGCCAAGATGGACAGGAACGAGCCATACAGCAGTGAAGAACTCCGCGAAAAAGACGAAGAACTTGAAAGGCTGAGAATTAAATTTAGCTTTATAATCGACGCCGTCAATTACACGTCTTACGGTAAGTCAATAATCGATTTATACAACGACTGGAAAGAACGCGGGGAGAACAGCTGGAACGGCCAATATGAACTCCCCTTGATCTTCTTAAGTAAGATCAGTATACAAAACACTGCTCGATGCGCTCTTCGTATTCACCCCT
>JAFUXM010000240.1 GCA_017470785.1 Synergistaceae bacterium | reverse complement strand
TCTGGGACTTTTAGGATGGTCGAAGACCTGTTCGGGCGTACCGGCTTCAGCTATAATGCCGTGATCTATAAATAACACGCGGTCGGCGACCTCACGGGCAAAGCCCATCTCGTGAGTAACTAAATACATCGTCATGCCCTCGTCAGCAAGTTCTTTCATGACGTCCAAGACTTCACCGATCATCTCAGGGTCAAGCGCACTCGTCGGCTCATCGAATAACAACACGTCCGGACTCATTGCTAACGCCCTTGCTATGGCCACACGCTGCTTCTGGCCGCCGCTTAACATCTCCGGCCACTCGTCGATCTTGTCAGCAAGGCCGACCCGCGCTAATAAAATCTCTGCCCGTTTATCGGCCTCATCCTGCGTCATAATTTTTAATTTCACAGGCGATAAAGTTATATTGCGGCGCACTGTCAAATGCGGGAATAAATTAAAGTGCTGGAAGACCATGCCCATATGACGCCTGACTTTGTTTATGTCACACTCCGGCGCTGTGATATTTTCACCGCGGAATTTTATCACGCCGCCCGTCGGCTCTTCCATTCGGTTTAAGCATCTTAAAAACGTACTCTTGCCAGAGCCGGACGGCCCTATCACTGCAACCTTCTCGCCTTTCTTTATCTCAGTGCTTATGCCGTTTAAGACTTTAATATTGCCGAATTGCTTATGCAAATTATTTACTTCTATTATAACTGGGGCTTCCATAATTTAAACTACACTCCCCTTCTGCCGCGGCCAAGCCACTGCTCAAGTCTGCGCACAAAGCCCGTTAATAGCATGACTATAATTAAATAAATAATCGCGACCATGACTAACGGCTGCGAATGCTCAAGCGTTAAAGCTTGAATATTCTGACCGGCCCGCGTTAAATCGTCAATGCCGATATAGCCTGCTACTGACGTTTCTTTTAACATCGCGATAAACTCGTTAAATAACATCGGGATAATATTGCGCAGCGCCTGCGGCAGGACTATATACCACATTGACGCGCCGTAGGATAAGCCCAGCGACCTTCCGGCTTCCATTTGACCGGCGTCGATTGCCTCAATGCCGCCTCTGAATATCTCAGCTATATATGCGCCGCTGTTCAAACCGAAGGCTAATATAGCAATATAAAGCGTATTTAAATCCCGCGCTGAGGCAAATATAGTAAAGTTCCAGATTAATAACTGCACCATGACAGGCGTGCCGCGCAAGACCGTGATATAGACATTAGCCATCCAGTTCAATACAGGAATTTTTACGCCGCCCTTGTGCGCAACACGTATTACGCTTAGTATCAAGCCTATTCCCAAGCCTATCAAAGTCGAAAATAAAGTCATAAATAACGTTGCTTTAAGGCCGTCGACAAGCATCATGTAGCGCCTGTCTTTAACAAAATTCTGATAGAAGCGCCGTGAGAAGTCATCAAAGCTCGCAGCCGTGAAAAAACCTGATCTATAAAGCAATAATAATAAAATGGCCGCGCACAGCCATAATATAGCGTCGCCGCGGCCAAAACTTTTTTTGTTTAAGCTCATTTTAAAATTAATTAAAAATTATTTCGCCTCGTAGTCGTCAGCGCGGATGAGAGCAACCTGCTTTGCGCCCTCGACGTACTCGTCCGAGAAGTCCATGTTCTCTTTGCGCTCTTCAGTCACTGTGATGCCGGCGCAGA
The DNA here is from genome assembly GCA_017470785.1 of Synergistaceae bacterium. Classification (GTDB taxonomy): domain Bacteria; phylum Synergistota; class Synergistia; order Synergistales; family Aminobacteriaceae; genus JAFUXM01. The sequence goes on along the minus strand of JAFUXM010000240.1, from coordinate 2,953 downwards.
TCAAATCAACTTTGCCTGTTGAAACTGCCATGGGCAGAGCATCAAAGTTCATGTTCTCGATCACAAGCTCTTTATCAAGTTTTTTAGCAATATATGCGCACATCTCTACATCAATGCCGATAAAGCCGCTGCCGACTTTCAATTCATACGGCGCGAATCCTGCCTCAGTGCCGACAACAAGCTTGCCGTTCTTTGCGCCCTTATTAAAATCTATGCTCTCGGGCTTGATGCTCAGGCCATCACCTGAAAGAAACTGTCCGTAATACTTATCAAATATCGCAGCCAGCGCACCGTTGCTCTTCATCTCTTCAAGAATTGTATTCACAGCATTTACAAGCTCAGTGTTGCCTTTCTTAAAGCCAATCGCGTAGCTCTCCTCGCTTAAGGCATCTTTCATAATCGCAAGACCTTCGACCTCGCCCATAAATCTTCTGGCCGGCATCTCATCCATTATAATAGCTCTGATCTTGCCCTGCCTCAGTGCAGCTACAGCGTCAACATACTTTTCATAAGTCGTGAGCAATAAGGCTTTATTATCGCCCAATAAATCCTCGGCTATATACTGGCCGACTGTGCCGCGCTGCGCCGCAAGCCGCTCTGTCTTTAACTGCTCAGTACTCGTGAGCTTCGCTTCGTCCGCAAAGCACGCCGCCGCGCTTAACGCAAGCGCAAGCAAAAGCATCAACGCAAAAATCTTCTTCATGATAAAAACTCGAGGTCAAAAATTTAAAATAAATAAATGACCTCTCAACCTCCTGATATAAAAATTAAAAATAAACTAAAATTTAAAAATTTTAAAAATTAAAATAAATTTTATTAAACTTTATGAATTATAGCATAAATTCAAATTTTGCTTGTGCTTATGAGCTCTGCAAATCAAGCGTTAAAGCTTTGAAAAAATTAAACATTTTAGATATTTAAAAGCAGCAGCCCGGCCGATTAATTTCAAGCCGGGCTGCGCTTTTTATTAATTAATTTAATTTAATAATATTTCACGCGTGTCTTAAATGCAGCTAAGGCTAAGATTAACAGCGCTGCAAATAAATTAAAGCCTGCGTTGCAGCCGCCGCTTCCGCCGCCTGATTTAGAGTTGCTGCCGGAGTCCTCAGCTTCAGCCTCTGTTTCAGAACTTTCGCCAGTGCTGCGCTTAGCCGTCTTGTCAGAGATAGTTACGTCCATCTTAGTGCCGTTATAGCCGGTGTCATAGTTATAAACTATTTTCTGAGGCTTGGATGCGAAAGTCAGCACGCCGTCCGAGCTGCTCGTGATTTCAATCTCGTTGCCATTAGCATCATAGGCTTTGACGCCGCTGATATTCGATAAGGCCGAACTCTCAGCTCCGGCTGCTTTGAACACTGCCGCCGCGCTCTCACTGCTGCTGATATAAAAGTTCAAGTCGAACTGATAGCCGCCGCCGAACGAACTCACGATCAGGCCGCTCAAGCTTTGAGCGTAGCACTTTAACCGCTCAAGGTTAGCGAACGTGCTGCTCGTGATGTCAAGCTTGGGCATGGCGTTATTCTGACAGTCTAAGCGTTTTAACTGCTTGTTCTCCTCGATGTTTAACTCGCTCAGGCTGTTGTCGTCGCAGACCATGATTGACAGCCGCGTTGTGCCGAGTTTTATCTCGGTTAAATTATTGCTGTAGCAGTACAAGCGCTCAAGTTTGCGGCAGGAGATCAAGTCCAGCGTGCCGAGGGCGTTAGCGCTGCAGCTCAGATGTTCTAAGTTCTCGCAGCCCTCAACGTTCAATTCACCGAGATTATTCGCGTCGCAAGTAAGATTTACGAGCTGCGGGCAGCCGCTAACATCCAAATTATTTAAATTATTATTCTCGCAGTTCAAGTCGGTCAAGTTCTCGCAGCCCGATACGTTAAGTTCATTGAGGCTATTAGCGTTGCACGTAAGATTTACAAGCTGCGGGCAGCCGCTAACGTCCAAATTATTTAAATTATTGTTCTCGCAGTTCAACTCGGTCAAGTTCTCGCAGCCGTCAAGCTGCAAGTTCTCAATGCTGCCGCCGGAGCAATCGAGTGTGCTTAAGTTCGTGCAGCCGCTAACGTCCAAGTCCGTAAGCGACGGTGCGTCTTTGACGCTCAGTGTCTCCAAGTTCTCGTTACCGCTGACCGCTATGCTCTGCAGGCTATCGCAGCCATCAGCTGTTATAGTAGTCACTGACGTGTTCGCGCTCAAGTTTATCGTCTCAAGGCCGGAGCAGTTCGTTACATTGACAGTCTCTAAATTTTCAAGCTCCTCTATGCCCGCAAGGCTTGTTAAACTACTGCTGTCAGTCACGACCAGCTCGGTGACGGCGGCCTTATCGCTCGGTGACAGCTCAGATATATAATCCGTCAAATTCTGCTTTGTCTCAGCGTTGCCGGAGCTGTCACTTCCGTCCGTGTTGTCTGAATTATCGTTACCAATCACTATAGTATTGCCCGGCGTAGTCTCAGGCTCGGGTACTACTTCCGGTGCTGGTTCGGGCTCAGTTTCAGTAGCAGGCGTAGGCGTTGGTGTAGGCTCAGGTTCAGTTGCAGGTGTCGGTGTGGGCGTAGGTTCAGGATCAGTTGCAGGCGCAGGTGAAGTTCCGCCGCCGCTTCCAGTATCAGAGCCGCCGCCCGATCCAGGTGTTGGATCCGGCGTAGGTGTCGGTGTTGGTGTAGGTGTGGGTGTAGGTGTGGGCTCTGAAGCCTTGGGATTTACTGTTATTTTAAAAGTTTTATCGTCAGTAATTTCCATTTCATCGCCGATTGTTGTCATTACTTTAGCGCTTGCAGTCACCTTAACTTCATAATCAGTCTTAGCAGTCACGCTCGGCGCTGTGCCGGTGATCTTGCCGTCAGCATCAATAGCAAGGCCGCTCCATTCAGGATTTGACGCGATTGTTAACGTCGGCGTTGTCCAATCGGTGGGCGTCGCTATGGCTGCGGTTACTGTATCCGTGTATGTATCC
>JAFUXM010000239.1 GCA_017470785.1 Synergistaceae bacterium | reverse complement strand
GTCGGCGTGAGACGTAAAAGCCGGCGTTGGCCACGCCATCTTGAAATTATCTATATTCTCTAAGCCCTGAGCTAATAATTTTACTTCGTTTATGTAATCATTAAGCGAATACTCTGACGTGTTCTGAGGCGGCGTACGCAATAATAATAATCTAACTGAGCGCTCGACTGCCGCGCGGATTAAACGTTCACGCAATGCCTTACGCGATATATTTCGGGCGGTCATCTCCTCGTTGGTGACGCTGTGCAGCGGGATTAAATACGGCGATGCCTTATGATTTAATGCGCTTGCTCCGACTTGCCGCGAGAACTCAACCTGAGCTAACGGCAATTTTAATTTATGCGCAGTATTTGCCATAATGCTTACATCAGGATAGCCCGATACGATTTCACCGGCCGGAGCGAATGCGCCTATATCATAACTTGAATTTACTTTCTCGAGCATGAGCGACGCGTTATCAGCCATCCATCCGAACGACTGCGCCGGTCTATAAAATATTCTCAGCTTCACGTCTCGCGCCGACAGCTTGTCATTTAATTTCTTTGCAAGCTCGAGCCCGTCTATGTCAGGCACTATTCCTACCGTCTTGAACATGTTAATCGAGAACGGCAGATGCACAGGCATATTAACATTAACATTATTATTAACATTAAATCTTAATCTAAGCCATGAGTTTAAAATATCGGCGTAAGGCGACCCGGGCGTGATAGATATTATAGTGCCTTCGCCTGATTTAGCATTCTCTAAATTCGCATAGCCTAAGCCGTGCGATGCGTCATCGCCGGTGAGTTCGCTGACCATCAAGCCGGTCACGCCGCTTTGCATTAAAGTTTTTAACGCATCTTCAACTTGAACACCAGCGCCCCGCGCAAGATTTAATACCTCACGATAGTCGGCTATAATCGCAACGTTTTTATTGCCGCGCTCAAGCTCAAGCCTGAAGCTTAAACTATAAGCTGCACAGGCAAGCGCAATAATTAAAATTAAAAACACAAACACGCGTCTTTTAATCTGCATTTTAAATAAATCAAGCTCCTCAAATTATTTTTAATATATTATATTGCATAATTTCGTGAAGTGTCACACTATGTGACATTGTCTATAAATCTATAATTTTCATAAATTTAAATTATAATTTATAGAGTTTATAAAATTTGGAGTTAGGTGCATGATACAAAATGGTAATGACTTTTGCCGAGACACTGCGCAGGATGCGGATTGAGCGGGATATATCGCAGCAGCAGCTGGCAAGCAGTTTATTCGTAAGCCGGGCGTGCGTTGCGAACTGGGAGAGCGGACGGCGAGTGCCTGACGCTGTATTGATTAGTAGGATAGCCGAGATTTTTAACGTCGATATCTCAATGCTGTTAAGTTTCACGGCGAGCGGTGCTGACCATCCCAATGTGATAGTCGTCGATGACGAAGAGTTAATTCTTGACGGCGAAATGGCTACACTTGCAGAAGTTATGCCTAAAGCTGAGATTGCCGGCTTTTTAAAAGCATCTGAGGCTGTAGAGTTCGCAAAGACAAATCGTGTTGCGCTCGCGTTTCTTGATATAGAACTTGGCCGGCACAGCGGCCTTGAATTATGCCGTGAACTGACTGAAATTAATAAATTAACTAATATAATATTTCTCACCGGCTACCCTGACTATGCGCTCGAGGCTTGGGATACTCAGGCCTGCGGCTTCCTCGTCAAGCCCCTGCGCCGCGATGCTGTTATAGACAGCTTAAGCAAGCTCAGACATCCGATCGCGGGATTAAAATATTAAATATTAAAAAATGACAAATCTGCATGATATTATAAATTTTATGTTTGCTGTAATAGGCATAACGCTTGCTGGGCTGGGATTTACGATGACTGTAAGCAGCAACAGCTTGGACTTATGGACTAAGCGCTTCTTTGCCGCGTTCTTCTTGATATTTATGGGCGCTGCCGTGAGCGATTTAATCATCACTTTATCAATGAGTTTCTTAAACGCTGACGGCGTGATTTTCACAAAACTCGGAATTTTCGGCAACGTAATCTTCCAGATGTCAATAGTGATTATGCTGTCGCTGCTATTATTTCATTTATGCAATGAGGACTGGCTGCACAGCAAATTATTTTATTTCTCTGTCAGCTTATGGCTGGCATACTTCATTCACTTAATAATTGCCCAATTCTACTACGTTGACAGCTCTAATACTTATCACAGCGGCGCGTTGTACATACTGTTCTTACCGATTACATTATTAATGGGAATTAATATAGTCACGTTTTACGGCAGGCGGGATAAAATCTCGCAGCTGCATAGAACGGCTTTCTGGATTATTC
>JAFUXM010000238.1 GCA_017470785.1 Synergistaceae bacterium | reverse complement strand
TTATATGGGACGCTATGAGGGCTTGCTGAACTGGCTTGAGACGCGCTACAACGAGACTGAGAGCGAGAACGTGCGCGATGAGATGCTTAGCTATCGTGAGGAAGATATTTGCAAGTCTTGTCACGGCTTAAGATTACGGCCTGAAGCGTTAAATGTGAAAATAAATGATTTTAATATAGGCGATTTTGTGTCGATGCCGATTGAGAAGCTTGCAGGCTTAATGAAGAATTTGAAGTTAAAAAAGGCCGATGCTGAGATAGTCGAGCAGGTCTTGATTGAGATTAATAAACGCTTAGATTTTCTGGTAGATGTAGGCGTGGGCTATTTGTCGCTGTTGCGGCGTGCTGACACGCTCTCGGGCGGCGAAAGTCAGAGAATTAGGCTTGCAACACAAATAGGTTCAAATTTAAGCGGCGTGCTGTATGTGCTTGATGAGCCGACAATCGGGCTGCACTCGCGCGACACTGAACGTTTAATTAAATCTTTAAAGTCAATTCGTGAGCTTGGCAACACGGTCGTAGTAGTTGAGCATGATAGAGAGACGATGCAGGCAGCTGATGCCTTAATCGAGATAGGCCCTGAAGCAGGCGTGAACGGCGGTAAAATTCTGCAAAATGGCAGTTATGAGCAGGTTTTAAAGTCCAATAATTTGACAGGGCCGTATTTGCGCGGTGAAGCGACAGGAATTGTAAGGCCGGACAAGCCGCGAGTAATTAAAAATTGGCTTGAAGTCAACGGCGCGGCGCATAATAATTTAAAGAATATAGATATAAAAATTCCTGTTGGAGTGTTCACGTGTTTAAGCGGCGTATCGGGTTCGGGCAAAAGCAGCTTTTTGTATGACGTGCTGTATAAAGGCTTGAGGCGGCAGCTTGACAGGGATTTTAGGGAACGCCCGGGCAAATTTGAAAGCATTATAAATAATGATTTGTTTAATAATATCGTGTTAGTTGACCAAAGTCCGATAGGGCGGACGCCGCGTTCAAATCCGGCGACTTACACGGGCGTGTTCACGCTGATACGCGAGTTTTATGCAAATTTGCCTGAGGCAAAAATTCGCGGCTATGACGCCGGCAGATTTAGTTTTAACATGAAAGGCGGTCGGTGTGAAGCCTGTCATGGTGCAGGGTCAATTAAAATCTCTATGCTGTTTTTGCCTGATATTTACGCTGATTGCGAGGTCTGCGGCGGCACGCGTTACGCTCATGAGACGCTTGAAGTGAAATTTAAAGATAAGTCGATTGCTGATGTGCTGAATATGACTGTGAGCGAGGCATTAGAATTTTTTAGCGAAATTCCCAGAATTGCCTCACGTTTAAAGTTAATTGAGGACGCAGGTTTAGGCTATATGCAGCTCGGCCAGTCGGCATTGACTTTATCAGGCGGCGAGGCGCAGCGCGTGAAGCTCAGCAAAGAATTATCGAAAAAATTCAGCTCGAGGACTTTATATTTGTTAGACGAGCCCACGACTGGATTATTTTATACGGATATTAAGAAATTATTAGAGATAATTCACAGGATAGTAGAGCACGGCAGCACTGTTATATGTATTGAGCATAACTTAGATGTATTATTATCAGCCGATTATATTATAGATTTAGGGCCTGAGGGCGGCGAGGCCGGCGGATATCTAACGGCTCAAGGCACGCCGCAGGAGATTATGAAATTAAATAAAGGCTACACGGCAAAATTTTTGCGGGATTATGCGAAAGAGATTAATTTTATTTAAGTGAATTACACGATTTAATAAATTTGAAAATTAAGTATATTAATAAAAAAAATTTTAAAGAGGCAGGAATTAGACTTGAGATTAAAAGCTGAGAGCTTAAAGAGAGTAAAGAAGCCCGCTGAATGGAAATTTAAGAGCAGTGATGACATAAAAGATTTAGATTTAAATAATAATATATTAATTGGGCAGGGACGAGCTGCGGAAGCGATGGAGTTCGGGCTTGCGGTGGCATCGCAGACACGCGGCTATAATATTTTTATAACAGGTGAGCCCGGCAGCGGCCGCACGAGTTATGCGCTTGAGAGATTAAAGGAACTTGCGGCGAAACTGCCTGCGCCGGATGATTTGCTGTATTTATATAATTTTGATGAAGTTTCAAAGCCCGTTGCTGTGACAGTGCCGGCCGGTCAGGGCAAGAAGCTGGCTAAAGATTTGGGAAGTTTGGTAAATGAATTGAAAGATGCGATAGGCAAGGCGTTTGAGCAGACTGATTACGACGCGGCGAAGGCTAAGTTAGTGCGCAGCTTTCAGGAAAATGCAGAGCAAATAATGAATGAGCTGAAGGCCGCAGCTGAGAAGAATAAATTCGCGCTGAAGCGCACGCCGCAGGGATTTATTAATATACCGTTGAAGACTGTACGCGGCAAGTTAAAGGAAATCGAGCCGGACGAGTTTGACAAGCTGAGTGAGAAGCGGCAGAAGTATTATCATGATTTGTCGGATAAAGTCACACAGGAGACGATAGCCGGCCTGCGGGTGATACGCGGCATGGAGAAGGATTTAAAAGATAAGCTGGATAATTTAGAGGCTGAGATTTGCCGTGAGGCTGTAGAGCCTTTATTTGACGAGATTAAAGGCAAATATGAGGGCTTGACAAGCTGGTTTGACGCCATGCTTGAGGACGTAGTGAAAAATTGCGGAATGTTTATCGCCGCGAGCAATGCCGCAGCTGAAGAGTTTAATGAAATTGATTTTTCGCGTTATGATGCGAATGTGTTTGTGAGTAATGACCCTGAGGCCGGTGCGCCTGTCATACGCGAGAGTAACCCGACTTACTCGAATATAGCAGGCAAGATAGAGTATGCAGGCAGCGCAGATTTTAGTCATCAGGCTTATTTGCACACGGACTTTAAGCGCATTATCGCCGGTGCGCTGCACAGGGCAAACGGCGGATTTTTGCTGATTGACGCCGAGAAAGTATTAATGAATTACATGTCATGGGAAGCTATAAAGCGCGTGTTAAACACCGGTGAGTCTGTAGTTGAAAATCTTGATGAACAGTATGGATTTTTTCATGTTGCGTCGCTGAAGCCGCAGGCCGTGAAGTTGAATTTAAAAATCATAATGACAGGTTCGTATAGAATTTATGAGCTATTAAAGTATTATGACCCGGAATTTCAGAAATTATTTAAGATAAAGGCGAGCTTTGATTTTGACATGCCGCGCAATGCCGATAGCGAGTATCAAATGGCGCGGTGTGCCGCGGGAATTATAAGGCGTGAGAATTTGCCGCCGTTTGATGCAAGCGCTTTGTCTGAGGTGATAGAGTGGGCAGGCCGCGAGGCTGAGGATCAGGACTTGCTTGATATTAAGCTTGGCAAATTAAGAGAATTATTAATCGAGGCCGGCGCATGGGCGAAGCTTAAAAGCAAGAATAAATTCGTCACGCGCGAGCATGTTAAAAAAGCGATAGAGCAAAAGATTTACAGGTCGGCGTTATATCAGGAGAAATTGACGCAGGCGTTTAAAAATAAAATTTTAAGGATTGACACGCATGGCAGCGCTATAGGCCAAATTAACGGCCTTTCGATAATTGAAATGAGTGATTATAGATTTGGCCATCCCTCACGCATCACTGCGAATGTGTTTATGGGGCAAGAGGGCGTTGTAAATATCGAGCGTGAGGTCAAGATGACCGGCCCTATTCACAATAAAGGGATAATGATATTATCGAGTTATTTAGGCCGTAAATATGCGCAGGATATGCCGCTCGCGCTGTCAGCACGCATTACGTTTGAGCAGAACTACGGCGGCATAGAAGGCGACAGCGCTTCGTCAACTGAACTTTATTGTATACTTTCAGCTCTGGCGGACTTGCCGTTAAGTCAGGAAATTGCAGTGACCGGCTCTGTTGACCAATTTGGAAATGTGCAGGCAATAGGCGGCGTGAATGAGAAGATCGAGGGATTTTTTGAATGCTGCAAGATTAACGGTTTGACCGGCACGCAGGGCGTGATGATACCGGCAGTGAACGCGCGGAATTTAATGCTTAATGACGAAGTTATAGACGCAGTGAGAGCTAAGAAATTTAATATCTGGACTGTTGATAACATAGATGAAGGAATTGAAATCTTGACGGGTATTAAAGCTGATAAAGCGCATAAGCTTGTGAAGGCGCGGTTAAAGAAGATGCTTGAAGATAATTTAAAGCTTGAGCGGCGCGGGAGCAAGAAACATGAATGATTTAAAAGTGTGGATAGCGTTAGTTTTAAACGAGCTTGAGAAATTATATCATAACGAGGAGCGAGTGCCGGAGCTTGGCCATGACGAGCCGCTTGACGGTTTAATATTGACTGTATTATCGCAGAACACGAACGATAAAAATCGGGATGCAGCGTTTAAGCGGCTTAAAGATAGATTTCCGGTATGGGACGCGCTGGCTGATAAAAATATCAGGGAACTTGAGGACAGCATCAGGCCGGCCGGATTAGCGCCGACTAAGTCCCGCCGGATTTTGGATATATTAGAGATTATAAAGCAGGATTTCGGGTCGTACTCGATTAAAGAGCTTGCAAATCGAGATCGCAGCGAGATACGCAAATATTTAACGTCGTTGCCCGGGGTCGGCGCAAAGACAGCTTCATGTGTCATGATGTTTGATTTGAAAATTCCGGCGTTTCCGGTTGATACGCATATCAGCCGCATAACCCGCCGCATCGGCCTTGCAGCTGCTAACATGACGGCTGAAAATATCTCGCAGCTGCTTGAGAGCAATGTTGAGCCTGAAAGATATTTAGGCGGCCATGTCAACATGATTGCGCACGGCCGGGCGATTTGCAGCTCAAGAAGCGTTAAGTGCGATATATGTCCGTTAAGAAAATTAGATTTGTGTAAATTTAAAAATAATTAATATTAAATTATTAAAATGGACGATTTATTTAGGGCAGCTATGTTGTTAAACGCGGCGCAAGTGAATGTGAACGCGTTTTATTTGCTGAAAGCGAGCTATGAATTAAAAGATTTTTTTAATAGGCCTGAGTTATGGGAGAAGTTGGGGCTGACTGCAAATGCGCAGAAGCGGTTAGGCGATTTATTAGTTGATAATTCATGGCCGGAGCGTGAGCTTGACAAAGCTAATAAGTTAGGCGCGAATTTTATTTATCTTGACAGTCCTGAATATCCGGCAAGATTAAAAGAAATTAGAAATGCGCCGATAGGGCTTTACGTTTGGGGCGATATGGACTTTGCAAAATTTGCAGTGAAGTCAGCAGCTATAGTCGGCACGAGGCGGTGCAGTCACTACGGCAAGAACACGGCGGAGAGCTTAGGGCAGGCATTAGCGCAGGCAGGCTTTGCAGTGATAAGCGGCGGCGCAAAGGGCATTGATGCAGCCGGTCATATGGGCTGTCTTAAGGCTCACGGCTTCACAGTTGCAGTATTAGGCACTGGCATTGACGTAGTTTACCCGTCGGAGCATAGAGAATTATTTGAAGAGATAGCGCGGCACGGCGCGTTAGTGAGCGAGTACGCGCTTGGCGTGAACGGTGAACAGTGGCATTTTCCAGCGAGAAATAGAATTATAATGGGCATGGCAAGCCGCGTCGTAGTAGTTGAGTCGCCGGTTGACGGCGGCGCGATGGGAACGGCGAAGCTTGCTTTTGAAGCAGGCCGTGAGGTATGGAGCGTGCCGGGCCGCATCGGCGAGGAGATGTGCCGCGGCACTAATAATTTAATTCGCGACGGCTCGCACGTCCTGACTGACATAGGCGAGTTTATTAAAGCCATCGGCGGTAGCAG
>JAFUXM010000237.1 GCA_017470785.1 Synergistaceae bacterium | reverse complement strand
ATCATAGTCAGTAATATAATCTTTTGAGCTTAAAAATATTAAAGCCCCGTTTAATGCGCCTGTATTTAAAGCCGTCCACTCGTCAAACAGCCTGATACCCCATTCTATCTCTCGATTATACTGGGCTATTAAGGATAAAATCATATCCGACGGAGCTATCTCGTTAAACTCTTTGCTTTCAGGCTCTTGATATTCTTTGTCGCGTAAGCTGTCAAAGAGAGTAGTTGGATGCTCTTTAGCAGGTATGCTAAGCTTGACAACGGCTATTTCAACGTCAGTCTTATTCTCAGCGTGTTTAAACTCGTCCTGATAAAATTTTATATCAGCCTCAAGCTCTGCAAGCTTGCGCCGCAATAAATCGCGCTCGTTTGTATACGGATTGCGTATAGTCTCGGCATTTAAGATGCAAATTATGTCGCCGCCGGTTAAGCTTTGTACGTCTATCGCCTTTAACAGATGCTTTGCGCCTGCTGAGAACGGCGGGTTCATGACTATTAGATCATAATGTTTGTAAGTATGCAGAGTTAAGAAGTCATCATGAATAACCCTTAAGCCCTTGTCTTTCAAAATTGCCCTAAGCTCCGGCTCAATTTCTATGCAGTCAATGCTGTAAATTTCTTCGCCGCTGTGCCAGCTATCACACGCATATTTTTTTGAACGCTGCCTGATATATTCAGCTATGCTACCCTTGCCCGCAGACGGCTCAAGTATAGTCTTGACACGCTCCCAGTCAATATCTTTTAATATTTCGTCAAGTAGACTATCCGGCGTTGGATAATAGTCATTATCGTTTATAATTTTTAACATGTTATGCTCTCCTTAAAAAATTATTTAGGCGCGGAGTTTTTGCCCCGCGCTTAAATAAAAAATTAATCGGCGGCCTCCGTACTCTCGACCTTGCTCTCTTGCTGAATAATCTTGCGCTTAGCTTCTATATCCTGAACTAACGCCCTTAAATCTGCGTCTGTCCATTGGCTTGAGCCGCGCCCCTGTGTTATCTTTAGCATCTCATGCTGCGCTGCGTTGCTTGAATTACCGCATAGCTTTAAATATGCAAGATAAAGCTTTTTCTTATACTCGCCTAAATCTTTAACATTGGACGTTGCAGCCTCGATTTGCTGTTCAGTCTGCACTGCCTTAACTGTCACTGTCTGCGGCGGCTCTGCATTCTCTTCTATCTCTTCACGGGTCACAAGGCCTGAAATACTAAAGGCTCGTTTTAACGCCATTGCCTCGGCAACTTTTAATATCATAGCGTGAGGATATTGCCGCCAGACTTTAGTATCACGAAAGTAATTACTGAACGGCGCATAGACATACACCGGCCTTGACCTATCCTTTCGATAGACCATCGCGTAAGCTCCGATCGGATTACCTCTGTTCTTAGTCTCGTAGACGTGCTCGACGCCGTCCTTAAGCTTATTAAATTTATCGCCTTGATAGACTACATCCGCGTCCATGCCGTCGTAATTCTCATCTCTATTCGCGATTTTTAAATAGCCGTCTCGTGAAGTCATAATAATCGGCGTGCCAGTCCTGTCTTTTATAAACCAGATGTCCTTAGCAAACGGGTCAAGGCCGTATGTCTTGGCCAAATGTAGGAACATCCTTAACTCGTCGTCAGTTGCGCCGCGTGCGACCGTGCGCTTTATCGTGTTTATCTCTTCACGCCCCCAGCCTTGTTCTGTATTTACTGGCTCTATTGTTCTGACTTCCATGTTATGCACTCTCCTTTATACTATAAACAACACTGCTGCTATTCTTCATAAAGTCTTGTATCATTTCGGGGTGAGCCTTTTTAAAGCTTGTACTGTCAAATCTTGAAGACTTTATTTCAGTTAAATCCAAAATATAATTGCCCGTACTGACGCTCTTTATTCCCTGCTGTCTAACCCGCACATCAAGAACTGCCTTCGCGTCGTCTTCTAATTCTTTACCGGCCTTGCTCAATTCGCGAGCTTCTTTCAAAAGCTCAATGGCGTTGACTATGTCAGGGTCATTGGTCTTTAGCGCACCGTTGTCAACATGCGTGTCGCGCTTATGCTTGCAAAGTTCGCAGTGTTCTGCATAATCGCAATAACTGCACGCCCAACTTTCTATTCTGTCGCCGGGCTCTGGCGGCGTATCAAGCTTAAAAATTCTCTCTGAGCGCTCAATGATTTTATTCATGCGCATGTAGTCATAATCGAAAAAATCGATGTGCATATCGCTTGTATTCTTATTGATGCCGACTATCGCAAGCTTATCAACGGGAAATCCCTCGCGCTTTGCCGCATAAGCATAACAATGCAGCTGGTCAGCATACTGCGGCTTATCTTCAAGCGTGCCTCTGCGCTTCCAGTTTATAAAAGACCGCTCGTTCATAGTTTTTATATCAGCGAGAACGTTGTCGCAGTTTTGCCGTGACATAAAGCAATCAGGATGACCGCCTATTTTCCCGCCCTCAATCGGCGCATATAATTCTAATTCGGCTTCCTGCGAGCCCGGGTTGTAAAATGTTATCCAGCCGTCCTGATTAAGCCAATCAATAACTACAGGTTCAATTGCCGCCCCGACATCAAAAATCCGCTGTGACTTTTTGTTGACTTTACCCGCGTAATTGTTCACCGCATACCATAAATTACGGTCGCAGGGGAATCCGACTCTTGACGCGTTCATCACTTTCATAACAATACCGCCCTTTCTAATATATTACCCTTGAATAAAAAGGCTTATTACCTATACCGATAAGCCGCCGCTCCCAGTTTTTGTATTTTGTTTTTGGATTTTGATAATCCTGAAAAAATACCGCGCCCTGATAATTCGGAATGACTACGGCAGCATACCATGGCACATAAAAATCCGGATTGTATTGCAGGACGTCTTCAAGCGCGAATGCTGCTATAGGCGTATCGTCCATTCGATACCTACCGATTTTACGTCGCCTACTGATAACTTCCCAGTCCTTATTGTCCTCGTCATCATAGCTGTAAACGTAACGCTCGAGATTAATCCCCTTAAAAATATATTCCCAGTCGCCCTCGAAACGATAACGCATTGTCGGTGTATAATCCGCATAATCTCTGTCAGTCAAGATTAAACTCGGTATGCAGATTATTAAGGTCTCGTTGTGCAAAAACATAATATTGCTGTAGTCTATCCGGCTTGCTGCTTTATTTTTTACAGCTGAGACCGACTTTGCCTTTAGCTTTCTTGATGTCATAATAAAACTCCCTTTCTTGAGTTAAAAAAAATTTTAAAAATTT
>JAFUXM010000236.1 GCA_017470785.1 Synergistaceae bacterium | reverse complement strand
TTTTTTTTTATTTTTTAAATTATATTATACTTTTTTAAAATCGCTAAAATTTTTAAAACTTTTTAAGGAGTGAATTTTAATTTTGCTGAAATGCGGGATAGTGGGCTTGCCGTTGGCCGGTAAGTCGACTGTGTTTAACGTGATCACCCGCGCCGGTGCTGAAGTGAAGCCATATGCCGGCGGCAAGACCGAACCTAACAGGGCGCTTGTGAGCGTGCCTGATGCAAGATTTGATAAATTAGTAGAGATATTTGCGCCTCGGAGCGTCAAGCCTGCTGAAGTAGAATTTGTAGATTTAGCCGGAATATCGAGCGGTGCGAGCAAAGGCGCAGGGCTGGGCAATGCTTTCTTGTCGTTCGTGTCTGAGTCAGATGCGTTATTGCATGTAGTCAGAGCATTTAATAATAGTGCAGTGCCTCATCCTGAAGATAATATAAATCCATTAAGGGACTGGCAGATAGTCGAGACCGAATTAATTTATAGAGACTTAGGCGTGATCGGCAATAGATTAGCAAGGCTTGAAGAGAAAGCAGCTAAAAAGAAATTAACGCAGCCTGAAAGCTTAGAGCTTGAATTATTAAAGAGCCTGCAGGATTTCTTGATGGACGAGAGGCCGCTGCGCGAATTTAATTTAAGTTCTGAACAAATTAAAATGCTTTCAGGTTTTGATTTCATGACGTTAAAGCCCGAGCTTGTAGTTTTAAATCTCGATGAGACGCAGACGGGCGAACTTGATGCTATGCCTTTAACGCGCGACTTTGCTGAAGCTATGGCAGCAAAAAATTTAAAAGTCGTAAAAGTTTTTGGCAGCATAGAGATGGAGCTTACGCAGCTTGACAGTGCTGAACAGGAAGAATTTATGAAAGATTTAGCTATCAAAGAACCGGGTCGTGACAGATTAATACATGAGGCGTATAAATTGCTTGGATTAATTTCGTTCTTTACCAGCGGCAGCGACGAAGTGCGGGCGTGGACACTTCATGACGGGCAGACTGCAGTCGATGCAGCCGGTACTATTCACTCGGACTTAGCCCGCGGCTTTATTCGCGCTCAGGTCGTAGCATATAATGATTTTATAGCTAATAATAATTCATTTGCGGCTTGCCGCGACAAGGGCGTATTGAGGCTCGAGGGCAAAGAATATATCGTCAAAGACGGCGACATGATCGAGATTAGATTTAATGTTTAATAATAAAAATAATATTAAATTAATGATCTTTGATAACGACATGACGCTTGTTGACTCGAGCCGGGCGATATTGGCCGGATTTAATCAAGTAGCTGACAAAGTCGGCAGACCTAAGACTAATTTACAGCGCGTCATGGAGTGCATAGCTATGCCATTGCCTGATTTTTGCCGCGGCTTGTTAGGCGACTATAAGCCCGAGTGGGTCGATATGTATCTTGCTAATTCAAGTCAAAATGAGAATAAATATTTAACGGCTTTTAAAGATTCTAAGCAGGCGTTAAAAGCATTGCGCGATAAAGGTGTGAAGCTTGCTATGGCGTCTAACCGCGAGAGAGTTGAGCCGGTGTTAAAGCGCACTGGGCTTATAGAATATTTTGATGATTACATCGCTGCAAGAGCGCCGCACGGAAATTTTAATTACAAGCCCGAGCCTGACATGTTATTAAAATTATTAGAATTATTTAATGTAAATGCTGATCAAGCTGTTTATGTCGGCGACTCGGACGTTGACGCTGAGACTGCGAATAACGCAAATATGAGATTTATCGGCGTGCCTCGGGGATATTTTAATGCCGATAGCTTATTAAAACTCGGCGCGTGGCGCGTGATAAATAATTCTTTGCTTGAGCTTGCAGATTTTATAAATTAAATTTAATTTTAGTTATTTAGTTAGAATGAATAGATTAAAAGATGAGCTGAGCCCGTATTTGCTTCAGCACGCAAATAATCCCATAAACTGGTACGCATGGGGCGAAGATGCGTTTAAAGCGGCTAAAGAGCAGGACAAGCCGATATTTTTGTCGATTGGCTACTCGTCCTGTCACTGGTGTCATGTCATGGAGCGCGAATGCTTTAATGATCAGGAAGTCGCCGAGTTAATGAACGATGCCTGCATTGCAATTAAAGTTGACCGTGAGGAGCGGCCTGATCTTGATGATTTATTTATGGAAATTTGCAAATTGCAGAACGGGAGCGGCGGGTGGCCGTTAAATATTTTTTTAACGCCGGACGGGCGGCCTTTCTTTTCGACTACGTGGCTGCCGAAGCGCACGAAGGGCCGTATGCCCGGGCTTACGGATATTATTCCCAGAGTAAAATGGCTGTGGCTGATGCAGAAGGATTATATAATGCGGGCTGCTAACGAGCTTGCCGGTATGCTGAAAGACCGTATGAACTCGCAGGTCTCGAAGTCGCGCGGCGGCAGAATAGGCGCTTATGCTTCACGCGACGCGTTAAATAAATTAAAAGAATTATTTGATGCGCAATGGGGCGGCTTCGGCACTGCGCCTAAGTTTCCGATGGCAACGCGCTTATTATTTTTGCTGAGGCAAAGCGAGTCGGCGTTTAACTCTAAGCCCGAGCAGGACAATGCGTTTAATATGGTAGATTTAACGTTACGGCGCATGTGGCGCGGCGGCATTCACGATCACTTAGGCGGCGGCTTTGCCCGTTACGCAACTGACGAGAAATGGCTCGTGCCTCACTTTGAGAAATTATTGCCGGATCAGGCCATGCTGTTATATATTGCTGCACGATGCTATGAGCATAAGACGGATAATTTTTATTTAATGTTAGCTGAAGATATTATGAGCTGCGTTACGCGCGATTTTTTAGATGTCAATACGCAGTGCTTTAAGTCGGCGCTTGACGCTGACACTGACGACGGCGAGGGCGCGTATTATCTATGGCAGGCCGATGAAGTACACGCACTGCTGCCCGAGGGCGACGCCGGTTTATTCTGCGCTGCTTATGCAGTGATGCCCGGCGGCAACTTCGGCAGCGAAGTGGCCGGCTCGCAGATTGGCTATAATATTTTATACGAGGCTACGACTGTAAGTGCATTAGCCCAGCGTTACAGCATGGACGGCGCTGACATAGCTCAAAAATTAATGAATGACCGCAAAATTTTGCTTGATGCGAGAAATAAGCGCCCAAGGCCATTAGTTGACGATAAAATTTTAATGGACTGGAACGGCTTTATGATTGGCGCATTAGCTAAGGCTTTTGTTGTATTTAACAGACCTGAATGGCGGAGCATGGCTGAGAAGGCCGCGTTTAATCTGCAAAAATTATTAGCTGACCCCAAGGGCAACTGGCGGCGCAGATTTAGAAATTCTAATGCAAATATTCCGGCCTTGGCCGGTGACTATGCGGCGTTGCTATGGGGCATATTAGAATTATATAAAGCTGCTAAGCAGGCTGAGGCCGGCGAAAAGCAGTTAAACGACTGGCTGAAATATGCGCAGACTTTAGCCGATTTATTAATAGATAATTTTAAAGATGAGAGTACCGGCGGATTATTTTTAAGTTTAAGCAATAATGAAGATCCGTTTATGTTCTTTAGGCGCATAGCGCCGGAAGATAATTCGCTGCCGTCGGTGAATGCGCTTGCGGCTATTGCGTTAAGCGAACTGGGCTTTGAGCTTGGAGCTGAGCGCGACGGCAAAAAATATGCGGATATAGCGCGTAAAATTTTAGCGTGCTTCGCGAGATCTGCCAGCGCTAACCCGCTTGATAATTTAACGCTGATTACGGCTGGGGCGTTATGGCGGCCGGTTAAGGCAAAGCCGAAGCCTGTTGAAGTTATTAAGCCCGATAAAGATGCTGAGCTTGAAGATAGTGCTGATAGCAGCGCTGAGGCTGAGGGCAGCGAGGCTAAAGACGATCGTGCGGCCAGACGTGCGGCTCGGGCTGAGCGGGCTGCAAGAGGCGATAGAGCTTCACGCAGTGAGAGAACGGAACGCGGCGGCTCACGGGCTGAGAGAGCAGAGAGACGAGCAAGACCGGAACGCCGCAGACGCTAAAAATTATTTAAATATATAAATATAAATTTTTAAATTTATAAATTTACAGGAGGTTTTTGCAGCATGAGCAAAGTTAGGCGGACGGCGCAGATATTAATGATATTTGCGGCCGTCTTGTTTTGCGTATTGAGCGCGGCCTATGCAGATTATCAGTTTGATGATCTGGATACGCAGAGCGGGGTCGGCGCTCAATGGATGATTATTAATGCCTTGACTAACGGCAATACTTTAGGCAATCCATCCAGCGAGGGAATGGACGTGTCGGGCGATTTAGCGTCAGGGCGCAATCCGGTTGAAGTCTTAAACGGCAGCGAGGTTACAAATCGCCAGTCGGACTATGAGACCTACGGCTATCCCAAAATTCAGAGCATGTTTTTAGTTATCAGCGGCGTTGACAAGGCGACGACTGACTTCACTGTGAATTTCGGCGCACCGTATCAGACCGATACGACTTTTGGCTCTGACACCGTCTATCAGGTCAACAAGACTACTGCCCAGCCGACGAGCAAAGATTATTATTCTAACGGCAATATCTGGTCGCAGAATATATTTAGCTTAGTCAAGGGCTCGCAGCAAAATATTTACGAGAGCGTGCGGACTAATTTTATATTCCATGAGAACCCGCAAAATCAGCCGTCGCAGACTTTAGTCGTGCCGATGGTAGTTGCAAACGTTAAAGAAGGCAGCACAGCCTCGACTAATTCTAACACGCAGCTTATATTCAGGACGCTGCTGCGCGATAATCAAGGCACGGGTGACATAGCGGCTTATGATCACTTCACATGGAACGTTAAGCCCGGGGCAAATCCTGCGGGCAACAGCCAGTGGGTATTCGTGCCGGTCGCAAGCTTGCCTGTCGATGATAACGAGAAAATAAATTACAGGCTCACGACTTCGATTGCAAATCACACCAGCAGGCGCTACGCAGTGCAGCGTTACGACGCTTATTCAGTCTATCAGCCGTTAAAGCCCAATTACTGGAATTTTGACTTGCCCTATACGCGCACTAACGACGATTTAGCGCGGCGCTTCCAGCTCAATGAGTTAAGCCACATAGCTCCGGGCCTTAACACTGTGTATATCCAGAGCTATAACGTGCGTGAGGCCGACAAGACGCCGTATAGAATATATCAGGTTGACCCCGCGACTGAGTATTACACGCTGGGCTTAAATCATAGAATTATATTCGGCAAAAACTTAGGCCAAGCCGTGAAGACCGGTTCGGGCAAGTATAATCCGTTCAGTGTAAGCGCATTTTATCTGCAGCCGTCTAATCCGGATTTCCTGACCAACGCAGCAGCTAAGATGGGCGCTAAGTCAATTAAAGTGCCGAACTCGACTAATTTCATTACGAGTACTATGATAGAGAACGAGGAAGTTACGGCAGAGGCGATAGGCTCGTATAAATTTGAGCGTATCATCCCTAATTCTTTATTAGAGGACGGCGCTGACGCGATGATACCGCTTCATATTACTTTTAACATTCCTAAGACCGTACTGCAGGCTCAGGGCACGGACTACTGGGACACGCTGCTTAAGCAATGGTACGAGACCGGCGACATTCACGAGCTGTTCGCGCAGTACTTCAGCGTTTATATGCTCAGCCGTGAAGAAAATGCAGCCGACAATCACTGGAATTTAATTCAGCAATTACAGAAAGACAACGCGTATAATTCGTTAATGAAGGTATTTATGGACGAAGACCGCGGCGTTATCACCGTTAGCTTTATCGTGATGCTCATGGACGGACGGCGCGATTTGTATAGACCAGCGATAGATATTATTGCCGACAATAATAATAACTATATATTCTTACGTGACGGCCATAACGATAATATATGGAACATGACGTTCTACGTCGCGCCGGCGGGATTTATTAATAACAACGGCTCTAATGAAGTTCAAGATCAAGAGCTTGAGTTCCCTGATGGCAAGCCCGAGACTGATAATTTAAGCAACGTAACGGGCAACTCGGACGGCGTGGCTTGGATTTCTATATCGCAGACCAATCCGCCCAGCGTCGGCACTATATTCTATATCTGGCTGTCAACGAGGGCAAGCGAGGCTGAGTTTGACGCAGCAAGTACAAGCGAGCCGTACGCGTTAAAGATAACCGATAACAGCGGCAGCTTGCTTATTGACCCTGATAATTTATACGCTGACGCAGCCTGCACGGAGAAGGGCTATATAACCGGCGGCACTTACTATATAACTTATCAAAGCTCGGACGGCACGAGCTACTTAGGCAAGACCAATCAGCCCGTGACGCTTGCGGCTACAAAAACTTTGACTTCCGATGATTCAAAAGGTTCAGGCTCAAAGAAGAGCGGCGGTGGCGGAGGCGGCGGCTGCAATTCCATAAGCTTAGGCATTTTATTTGCATCGCTTTTATTATTCAAGTCAATACGCAAAGGCAGGTAGTTATGATGATTAAAAAAATTTTAATTTTATTCGCGTTAATTTTTGCGCTGTTAGTTCCGGCAGCTTGGGCGGATGACTATCACATCAGCTCAACTAATATCGGCGAGCTTCAGACAGCTATTGCCTCAGCTGACGGAGCTATTATAATTGATGACGCTATTACATTACCAAATGCAATTGAAATATCTAAGGATGTGACAATTAGAGGCAACGGCAACACGATTACAGCTGCGGCTGGCAAAAGGCATTTTAATATTAAGTCAAAGGCAGCAACGTTTGAAGGCGACATAACGTTTAAAGGCGGTTCAACAAACGGCGGAGGAATAGAAATAACCGAGTCTGGGTCAGCGACATTCACCGGCAAGGCGACGTTCACCGGCAACAATACGACTGGCGACGGCGGCGCGATTTACGTGTCAACCGGAACTCTTACCTTTGAAAAAGAGGCAATCTTTGGCGGCACAGGCACAACTGATAAAAACACTGCGGCAAACGGCGGCGCAGTTTACGTAGCCAGCGGCGGCACGGCAACGTTCAGCGAGGCACCGACATTTACCGGCAATACAGCAAGCTCCAACGGCGGCGCTATAAACTCAGCCGGTGAAGTCAAGTTTGAAAAATCGGCAACTTTTACCGGCAACACGGCAAGCTCAGGCGGCGGCGCTATTTACGTGGCAAGCGGCGGCACGGCAACGTTCAGCGAGGCACCGACATTTACCGGCAACAAAGCAACCGGCAACGGCGGCGCTGTTTATTCAGACGGCGGTACGGTGAGCTTTGCCAGTGCGACATTCGGCGGCGCAGACACGGCTAACAGCAACAAGGCTACAAACGGCGGCGCCATTTATTCAACCGGTAGTTTAAGCTTTACAGGCGCGGCGCAATTTACAACTAACGTAGCTTCAGCCGACGGCGGCGCTATTTACTCGACCGGCACTACAAGCTTTGCCAGCGCGGCGCAATTTACAACTAATGTAGCCTCTGGCGATGGCGGCGCTATTTACTCGACCGGTACGATAAACTTTAATAAGTCGCCTTCTTTTGAGGACAATACTGCTACTAGAAACGGCGGCGCTATTTACTCGACCAGCAAAAATTTGAACTTCAATGATACGGATGAACAGTTATTTACGGGCAATACGGCAGGCTACGGCGGCGCTATTTACGTGTCAGAATGGCCAAACTTTAAGAGCAGCCGTGTTGTCTTCGAGAATAACACTGCGGAGAATAACGGCGGCGCAGTTTTCTTAGCTAATGGTGGCAGCAGTAAAGCCTTTGAGCTCGGTGATAAATTTATTTTCTCAGATAATAAAACTACGACTGGATCGCCCTCAAGTTCAGTGGGCAATGGCGGTGCAGTCTACGCGGACGGGCCATTGACGTTAAGCGGCGCATCGTTTGACGTAAACGAGGCAGCAGGCAGCGGCGGAGCAGTCTATGCGGCCGGAGCTATAACGGTCACCGGCGGCGAGTTCACGGGCAACACGGCCGGCTTATCAGGCGGCGCTATTGCATCGGCAGGCAAGGTGACAGTAAGCGGCATCAACTTCACAACTCAAAACACGGCCAACGGCACAGACGGAGGCGGCGGCGCAATCTATGCAGCTAATGTCGAATTTGCCTCGGGGACAATTACGTTTTCAAATCAGAGTGCCGCTAACGGCCACGGCGGCGCAGTTTACGTTACTCAAGGCATCAGCGGCTCCGGCAGAGCTATCTTCGAGAGCAACGAGGCAGCTAAATCCGGCGGCGCAATTAGAATAGGCGGCGAGAAGTCAAATACAGAGTCAACACTGTCACGCATGAGCTTTATCAAAAATAAAGTTACAGGCGACGGCGGCGCAGTCTACTCAGTCAATCCAATCAGTGTTACATACTGCTATTTCAGCGAAAATAAAAGCTCCAACGGGAACGGCGGCGCAATCGGCGCGGACGGCAGCGGCAACACTTACACTATAATATCTTCGTATTTCTTGAATAATAGCGCTGCAAATTCTGACACAACCTCAACTAAGATATACGGCGGTGCTGTTTATATCAATCAAGGCGACACGCTTACTATAACAAGCTCGTCGTTTATTTTTAATGCCAGCCAGGCGACGGGAAGTTCTGCTGAGTCAAAGGGCGGCGCTGTTTATACTGGTGAGATCAGCTCTACGACTTTTACGAATAACTCATTTTACTATAATACTACAGGGTTAGACGGGAGCTCTAACGGGACAGGCGGCGCTGTTTATCTTAACGAATCCGGCAACGGCACAGCAACTGTTAATTTCTGTACGTTTACGGGCAACTCGGCATATGGCGGTCACGG
Source organism: Synergistaceae bacterium (assembly GCA_017470785.1). Classification (GTDB taxonomy): domain Bacteria; phylum Synergistota; class Synergistia; order Synergistales; family Aminobacteriaceae; genus JAFUXM01. The sequence goes on along the minus strand of JAFUXM010000236.1, from coordinate 8,650 downwards.
CGGCGGCTTAGCAGTCAATAATGGCAGCCTGCTGATTAGAGGCTCATTGATAGTTGGCAATACGGCATTGTACGGCAGTGACGTATGTAAAGGCGCAGACGGCGGCGCAAGAATATCATCCGGCAGAGACAATAGGCTTGTCAGTTATTCTAACGGAGACAATGCGTTGAGTTGGACGGTCGCTAACGGCATAACCGGCGCAGCTGACGATGAGACCGGCTCATGGACCGCGTTATCTTTCTTTATAGCAACGCCTGTACCCGATGATTTATCATCCGAGAATTTATTCTTTAGCTCTATATCAGTCGGAGCTGATGACAGCGTGAAGCTTCCGGTAATTCAGCTTGATCAGAACAAGGACGGCGCGATTGACCAAGCCGTCAACACTGTAAGGCTTGCTCCTGAATATGACCAAAGAGGCGTACTGCGTGCCGGCAACGGTGCAGCCCCGGACATCGGCGCATTTGAAGTCAATCAGGCGGGCTATTCCGAAGGCGATGACAGCAATCCCTACGCTGAATATACTATCAGATCAATCGAGTTATCCGGCATTCCTAATACTTTGTCTATAGTCGGACAGACGGCGATACTTCACGCGACCGTAACTTACATCAACGGTACACGGACTACGACAGCCGAGCCTCTGACATGGAAGAGCAGCGACACTAACGTAGCTGAGTTCGAGAATGCAAGCTCCGGCGCAATTTATACTAAGTCGCTCGGTGAGACCACTATCACCGTATCAGCCCGTGACGGCGAGTACTCAGCCAGTAAGACAATTTACGTCATCTGGGAGCAGGAAGACACTAATATTCATCCCAACGTGCTGAATTTAGTCGATCAGCTTAACCTGCAGCTTGAAAATGACAATATTAATTTCTATGTCATGGCTAACGCCCCGGACGATGATAATTTATTGACCGACAGCAAATTTATAGCATCGTATAGAGATGCTTATAAAGCTAAGCCGAGCTTTGCCGACTACAACAGCAGTAATTTCAGCAGCAACTCATCGTTTGGCCGCGCGGCCAAGAGCGGCCTTAAGGACGCGTTCACGCCTGGCATTAACACGGCCGTTAATAGCCAGTACGCAGGGTTGTTGTTGCCGGTGTTCTGCCGCTGGGAATTTGACCTTGAAGACTTAGCAGACGAGTTCGATTCAGACTCTGAAAAAATTTACTCAATGAGCGACAGCGAGTTCTCAAGCTGGCTGTTTAAGCATATTAATATCGGCTTTGCACGCACCGGCGGTAAATTTTTGCCGGCCGTGTCAAGCTCCAACCAGTCAAACATGCAGGCTGCAGCGATGATCAGGAAGTCAGATGACGCAAGCTCCGGCGCACTCTCAGTCAACCGCAGCTCTGACAGCGTCACAGTGTCGCTCCGCGCGTATCTTGCCAACGTGACGCCTCAAGACAACAAGGGCTCAAGCTTAATAGCCGACTCAACCGGCCGTAAGCTGCTGATTATCCCGGCCGGCAGCACGCCTATCTCAAATATGGCCAACCTGTCCGGCACAATCTGGACTACGAAGATTGAAACCTCTGACTCTGATTCTGATTCTAATTCAGGCTCGGACTCTGACTCAAGCTCCGCCTCAAAGAAGAGCGGCGGAGGCGGTGGCGGCTGCAACGCGTTAGGCTTATCGAGCTTAGTCTTAATCGCAGCTCTATTCGCGCTAAAATCTAAATCTAAATTTTAATTTTAATTTAATTAAATAATAATAGCGGCGGACTTTTATTTATCAGCCCGCCGCTATTTTTATATTAAATTTTAATATTAAGCTTGCAAGCTCTCGCAGGCTTTATTCACGCAAGTCAAAGCGTTTAAGCTTCTTGGATAGCCGATATACGGCAAGCACTGCGATATAACTCTAATCAAAAAATCTTTGTCATTGCCGATCTTCATATTCGCAGCTGCATGAGCTGTAAGCTGCGGCTCGCATCCGCCCTGAGCAGCAAGAAAACAAAACGTTATCATCTCACGCTGTTTGTAGTCAAGCCCCTTGCGCGTGTAATAATCGCCGAAGCAATTATCAGCCAGCCAGTAATTAATATGGCCGCCCTTCCAGAAATCGCGCATGTTCTCGCCGAATATATCGACCTGCGCCTGAGTGCCGAGTTCGCGCCGCATATTTTTATCAGTGCTTGCAGTAGCCTGCGGCTCAAGCGGCAGCTTCACTCCCCGAGCATTTAATATTTTATTAGCCGCATTTAAAAACGGCAGCACTCTTCCCATTCCCAGATATGCGACAGCCTGATATATTATCTCTTTAATCTCAACGGCGCTCACGCCAAAGTTCAACGCCGCTGGCGCAATCTCATTAAACGCATCAAGCGCTTGACTGCCGATTAACACAGCAAGTATCGCCATGAAGCGCGTCCTGTCATCAAGCCCTTGCTCCGGCTCATTAATCACTTCGTCAAAAGCAAAATTATTAAATCTCTCGGCAAATTCAGGATCAGTCTTTAATAAATCTTTTAATAAAGCCTGCTCGTTATCCTGAAACATCTTGCCGCAATATCCTTTCGCAAAACTTGTAACTGCCATTTTTTAACCTGCCTTAATTAAAAATTAAAAAAATTTTATCTCGCCGCCCATAAGGCGCGTCATCGCCTCGAGCTTGTCCATGTCCAACGGGAACGGCGGCATAGCTACCGGCTTCATCGCAATAGAGATTAATTTAATCGGGTTATCGTCAGCCGCGACACGGTTAGAGCTTAACGCGCCGCATATTTTGCAGCGATGTATAATAGCCCACTCGCCGTTCTTACGTACCCATACCGCGATAGGCTCCATCACGCCTCCGCAGTCCGCCGCTCTGTCGCCCGGTTCAACGTCAAGATGCTGACTCGCCAGACAATTCGGGCAATGATTTCTGTGTCTGCTGCCCGCGCCCTCAGCACTGACAGGCCGCCCGCACACCTTGCAAATAAAATCTTTATTGCACGCCTTCTCACCATCAAATAATCTCTTCTTATTCTCCCTGTTCATTTAGATTAATTTAACCTCCTGACTAAATTTTTAATTTCATCAAGTCCCGGAGGCTCGCGGATTGCAGCAAAACCTCCGGCTATGCCGCAGTATCCGCTAATTCTCTAAAATAAATTATCAAAAAACATTCTCCTTAAATTAAATTTAAATTAAAAATTATAAATCCATCAGCTCAGCCCAAATCGCATTGCCCACACGCATACCCGCCGCACTCAATGCAATTCTATCTTTATTAATAATAAATAAATTCTCAGGCAAGCTCAGCAAAATTTTTTCAATACTTTTAAATAATTCTTCGCCGAATTTTAATATAAATTCCCGCTTGCTTATGCCGTCACGCGTCCGCAAATTTAAAACAGCACACTCTATAGCCCGTGATTTTAAATCTAAATTTTCAGCACAAGCTAAAATATTATTAAAATATAAATTCTCACGCAAGATTTTATAATAGCTCGCTAAACTCTCAGGATTTTTATATCTCAGGCCGTCTATATAGCCAGATGCTGCCGGCCCTAACGCCAACACATTCTCCTGCCGCCAGTACAAAATATTATGCTGACATTCATAGCCTTTAAGAGCAAAATTTGAGATCTCATACTGCGCAAAATTTTTATGATTTAACAGCCACTGCGCGTATCGATAAAATTTATAGCCGTCCGGCAGGTCTGCATCTTTATAAATTTTCCCAAGCGGCGTATGAGGCTCAAGCGTCAGCTGGTAGGCCGATATATGCCTAACGCCGGAATTTATAATTAACTTCAGCGAGTTGTGCCATGACCTTAAATCCTGCTTAGGCAATCCAAAAATTAAATCAGCGCTCGCATTAAAATTAGCATTAATAATTAAATTTAAAGCCTTTAACGCCATGCTTGCATCATGCACGCGGCCTAAAATTTTAAGCTCGCAATTATTTAAACTCTGCACGCCTAAACTAACGCGCGTGATAAAATTTTCACGCCAGAATTTTAATAAATCTTTATTTAAAATTAACGATGACGGATTTGCCTCGACGCTCGCCTCACGTAAATTACTTAAATCACATAAGCTTAAAATAATTTTAATTAATCTCTGCCATGCGCTTAAACTTAAAATACTTGGAGTGCCGCCGCCGATATAAAGCGTCTTAATTTTTAATTTGCCGCCGGCAGCATTACGCCATAACTTTGCCTCAAGCTCTAAAGCATCAAGCCACGCGTCTATCTCAAGCTGCGAATTTAACAGCCCGTCCGGCGATGAGGACGTAAGGGCAATGCTATAAAAATCACAATAAGCGCACTTGGCTTTACAAAACGGCACGTGAATATACAGACCCGAAATATTTTTAATTTTTATCATAATAAAAATGCCTCAAGCTTAAAAATTTAAAAATTTAAAAATTTAAAGCTCAAGGCGCAATTTAATTTTAATAAAATTTAATTATTATTTTCGCCGTCGACCTGCATGAAAGCCAGAAATGCCTCTTGCGGTATCGCGACTTTGCCGATCTGCTTCATGCGCTTCTTGCCTTCTTTCTGCTTCTCAAGCAATTTGCGCTTGCGCGTAATATCGCCGCCGTAGCATTTCGCTAACACATCTTTGCGTAAAGCCTTAACGTTCATGCGCACTATAACGCGTCTGCCAACCGAAGCTTGAATAGGCACTTCAAATAACTGGCTGGGAATTAATTCTTTGAGCTTGCCGACCGCCGCGTGGCCGCGATTATAGGCCTGATCTTTGTGACATATAAACGAGAACGCATCGGCTGCCTCACCGTTCACTAAAATATCAACCCGCACAAGCTCGGCAGCTCTCAGCCCTATAAATTCATAATCAAGCGACGCATAGCCCCGGGTCTGCGACTTTAATTTATCATGAAAATCTATTATAAACTCAGATAAAGGCATCTCATAGACCAAGCGCACGCGCTCCGGCGTTAAATAATCCATTGACTTATACGTTCCGCGCCTGTCCTGCACAAGCTGCATCACCTTGCCGACGTACTCAGCCGGTATAAAAACCGAAAGTTTTATAAACGGCTCACGCACTTCCTGAATTACAGAGCCGTCCGGGAAATCGCTCGGCCTGTGAGCCTCGATAATTTCGCCGCCCTGCGTAACAACTTCATATACAACATTCGGTGCTGTCGCAACGAGCTCAACGTCATACTCGCCTCTTAAACGCTCGCGCACAACGTCCATGTGCAATAAGCCTAAAAAGCCGCATCTAAATCCAAAGCCCAAAGCCTCCGACGTCTCAGGCTCAAAACTTACAGCCGAGTCATTCAGGCTTAATTTCTCGAGCGCATCTCTCAGCTGCGGATAATTATCGCGCTCCACCGGATAAAATCCGCAGAACACAACGCTCTTGACTTTGCGATAACCGGCTAATGCCTTCTCACACGGATTATTAAGGTCAGTTATAGTGTCGCCGACCTGAGCCTCGGCCAAAGTCTTTATGCTCGCAGCGATATAGCCGACCTCGCCCGGGCCTAAGCTGTCAACCGGCGTGAACCCGGGCTTAAACACTCCGACCTCATTAACCGGATACGCGCTCTGAGTCTGCATAAATAAAATATTCTGGCCGGTCTTAATCACGCCATTTATAACTCTAACGTAGCAAATTACACCCCGATAATTATCATAGACCGAGTCAAATATCAAAGCCTGCAGCGGCGCATTTGCATCGCCCTTAGGCGCCGGCACTCGCTCAACTATGCGCTCTAATATTTCATCAATGCCCCGGCCGTCCTTCGCACTGGCTAATATAGCATCCGAAGCATCAAGCCCTACGACATCTTGAATTTCCTGCGCCGCGTTCTCAGGCCGCGCCGACGGCAAGTCAATTTTATTTATCACAGGCAAGATCTCTAAATTCTGCTCGATAGCCTGATATGCATTCGCGACAGTCTGCGCCTCGACGCCCTGACTTGCATCAACAACTAAAAGCGCTCCCTCACATGCTGCAAGAGAGCGCGAAACTTCGTATGCAAAATCAACATGACCGGGCGTGTCGATTAAATTTAATACCCACTCGCGCCCTTGTGAATCTTTATAGTCCATCCGCACCGGAACGAGCTTTATAGTTATGCCGCGCTCCCGCTCAAGAGCCAGCGAGTCTAAAATCTGCGCTTTCATATCGCGCTTCGCTATCGTCCCAGTACGTTCTAATAAACGATCCGCAAGCGTCGACTTCCCGTGATCAATATGCGCGATTATGCAAAAATTTCTGATATTTTCTTGTTTCACTTAACTCACTTAAACTTAAAATTTTTACTTTGCCTCTTCAGCTTTCGCCTCTGCAGCTTCAGCAACTTCCTGGCCGGCCATCTTCTTTAATGCCTCGACGCGCTCTTTCTGCTCCGCAACCTGAGCCTCGAGCGTCTTCAAATGCTCCTCTTCAGCCTTCACAAGCTCGGCAATCTTAGCGTCATACTGACCGGCAAGCTCTTTTAATTTAGCAAAATCATCTTTTAAATCTGCAACATCCGGCAGGCCGCCGCGCTCAAGCTTAGCCACGCGCTGCTCAAATTTAGCCTGATCTGCCTTGACTTCTTCAAGCTTCGGCGTAAATTTATTCTGCAAGATAGTCCACATGACATTTAACACTAATACTACCGCAACTATTATTAATAACGTTCTCTTGCTGCTGTTGTTTGCCATAACTGCATCCCTCCGGCTTTTAAATTTTAATTTTAAATTAATAAATAAAATAAATTCCCACCCGCCCTTGGACGGGGCTGTATCTACAGGTGGGAAATGCGAATAATTTTAAATTAAATTTACTACTTAACTTCGACGTCAGCGCCGGCGTCAGCGAGCTTCTTCTTAAGCTCCTCGGCCTCTTCCTTCGATACGCCCTCTTTAATTGCCTTGGGCGGATTGTCAACAAGCTCTTTAGCCTCTTTAAGGCCAAGGCCGGTGATCTCGCGCACAACCTTAATTACGCCGATCTTGTTAGCGCCGGGAGCCTTGTACACAACGTCGAACTCGGTCTTCTCCTCAGCTGCCGCTGCCGGAGCAGCTGCACCGGGCATAGCCATCATCGCAACGGGCGCTGCCGAAGCTGATACACCGAACTTGTCCTCAAGAGCCTTCACAAGTTCCGAAAGCTCAAGCACTGACATCTCTTCAATCGCCTTAATTAATTCTTCGTGAGCCATAATAAATTTCCTCCTAAAAAATTTCTAATTATAAAAATTAAATTTTAAATATTTAAAACTCTAAACTTAAGCTGCGTCTTTCTCTTTCTGATCTTTGATCTGCGATAAGCAAGTGACCAGACCGCGAATAGTGCCAGAAAGCACGTTGACAAGTCCAGACAGCGGCGCTGCAATCGTGCGCACGACCTGAGCTCTGAGTACGTCCTTCGACGGCAGATCCGCAAGCGCGTAAAGCTCATCTAAATTCAGCAGCTTACCGTCAAGCTGGCCGCCCTTTAACTTAAACGCCTTCTGCGTCTTATCCTGCGCATACTCTTTTAATACTTTTGCAACTGCGACCGGATCATCATAGCAAAGCGCGTAAATATTCGGACCGGCTGTCAACGCCTCGTCAAACGGCGTAAGCCCAGCCTCGCGCATCGCAATAGCAAACAAAGTATTCTTCGCGACCTTCAGCTCGCCGCCCGCCTCGCGCACTTTAGCCCTAAGCTTCGTGCTTTCAGCCACGGTCATGCCCCGATACTCGCCTACATAAACCGCGTTAGCCTTCTCAAGACGCGCCTTTAAATCAGCTACCTGATCAAATTTAATTGCTGCCGGCATATTTTCCTCAACTCCTATCCTGCCAAAATTTTTAATTAAAAATAAAGCCCTTTCGCTCAAAAATTTTAAAAATTTAAAATCTCCAAGACAAAAGGGCAAAATTATTCTATAAATTTCTTTCGCTTTTCCTAAGCAGAATTTTTAAAGCTTTATTAAAATTTTATAAAACTCTCTGCCGTCTTGGGAAAATTTTATTTTTTTATTTTAATTAATTTTTATTTATATTAATTAAGCTGTCTCTTTCTGTGCTAAGGCCGTATCAACTGCAATTCCCGGGCCCATAGTCGAAGTAATAGCGATGCTCTTAACATACGTACCCTTCACCGAGGCCGGCCGGGCTTTATAAATCGCCTGCAGCAAAGCCTTTACATTCTCATAAAGCTGGTCAGCCGAGAAATTTTTGCGGCCTGCTGCGTTATGCGTTATACCGCTCTTGTCAGCTCTGAACTCGACGCGGCCTGCCTTAATCTCTTTAACTGCATTGGCTAAATCAAACGTTACAGTGCCGCTCTTCGCGCTGGGCATCAACCCCCTCGGGCCTAATACCTTGCCTAAACGTCCCACTGACTTCATCATATCCGGCGTCGCGATAACCGCGTCAAAGTCCATCCAACCGCCTGCTATCCGCTGCACTAAATCATCGCCGCCGACTATGTCAGCTCCGGCATCCTCGGCCTCTTTGATCTTTTCGCCCATGGCTAATACTAAAACTTTCTTAGTAACGCCCGTACCGTGAGGCAGTGCAACCGTGCTTCTAACCTGCTGGTCTGCATGTCTGGGATCAATTCCCAGTCTAACATGCACTTCAATGCTCTCGTCAAATTTTGCCGTCGCAGTCTCTTTAAACAGCTCTACGGCTTCTCTCAGGCCATAAAGCTTGCCTTTCTCTATCTTGGCGGCAGCGGCCTTGTATCT
>JAFUXM010000235.1 GCA_017470785.1 Synergistaceae bacterium | reverse complement strand
GCCTCGCTTGCGCCTGAGCCTTACAAGCTCAGGGAGCTTGCTCTCGTCTTCTTCGTCTATAAAAATATCATCTAAGGCCATAATTTCTTTATCATTTCATCAAGCTGAGCCTGGTATTCTGCGACCCCGCGCTTGTAATTAATAAGCTGATAATCAAACTCATAATCTTCAAGTAAGGCTTCGGTCTCGGTCTTGATAATCTCGCGGTCAGGATTTGTAATACGGACTATTTTCGCACCCTCGTCCCTGAGCATTGAGTATTCGTTTTGGAAGCGCAGGTCGTCGATAACAATATTAAAAGAATTTCTAAAGTATTTAATCTTCCGTCTTAGTTTCTCGCTCCAAATATCAGCGTAAAACTCTCGTCCAGCCATTCCGAAATGAATTAAAAAATCCCGCAGGCTCTTTCCGCCGAACTCGTCAAATTTCTCATTTTTCGCGTATCTTGACGCATTTGTTATATCATCGGCAAAACTATAAAGCGGGTCTGCAAATGACATAATAAAAACATTTATATCATTTGAATTTAAATAATTTGCCGCTGTACTTTTGCCCGCACCGGTATAAGGCGAATAAAACGCTAAAATTTTCTTGTCTGACATAATTATTAATCTCCTTGTATTAATTTTTCAATCTCGCTTCGTTTAAAACGCCAATATTTGCCGGACTTAACTCCGCCCTTAATTTTCCCCTCAGCGTGCCATTTATAAAATGTTGACGGCCTGATGCCTAACAATTCTTGAACTTCAACAGCTGTCAACATATCGTTCTCGTTTTGCGTTTGAGACTGCGGCAATACGGGCAGCAAATTATCGAGCAATGCGTTAATCAGCGGCTCTTTTAAGGCGTTCACGAGCTTGTTTATATCCTGCTGACTTAATTCAAAATTAAAATTGCTCATGTATTTTCTCCATGCTTATTTTTGTTTTCTGTAAAAATGGAGAGAGACGGGCGTAAATTCCCGCCGCTCTCATCTATAATTAATTTTAATTAAGGAAGGAGTGTTACTTTCCAAATTTAAAATTTAAAGGCATGTCCCAGGCTTTTGTAATACCACGCGCTCGCACCAGCGTGGACTTGAAACGCTGCCCATTTCCTAATATTCAGTTGTTAATATACTAAGGCGCTAATAAAAACGGTCTCATCAGTATTCGCCTTACGAATAGACACCGGTTAAACTGCCGCCGGTGTTTCGACCTGTTAATCAGCCGCGTCAATAAGCATTAATAACGGATACTGCTCTACCCCTAATTCAGCAGTCAAATATTTCATGCCCTCCGGCGTAACAACCGCAATTGCGTTAAAGCCGTTGTTTACTTCAAGATTTAACAAACCTTTATTAATAGCTTTCTGCGTCGGCTTGTTATACTGACGTCCTTTTCGTGAGCATAATAATTTTTTATTGCGGCAAAATCTAAACAGCCTGTTTTGCTCTATATCAAGTCCATGCTGAGCTAAGAACTGTGCCGCACTCTGGAAAGTAACACTGCCCTTTTGAGCCATGACTGTCGCGCCTAAAACATGCAACGGGTACATATTAGCAATTTGAGTTTTAAGCTCGGCGTTCTCGGCTTGCAGTCTTGATATTTGACTTGCCAGCGCGAGCGTTCCCGTCCGGCGCAATTCGTTGGCAATTTTCCACAGCCAGTCTATAACCGCGTTCGCTTTCGGCTGATTTGAATAGCGGCAAATCTCCAATAATCCTTTAAAGTTATAAACTATGGCAGTACGTGCACCTTTCATTGGGGTGACAATTTGACACCTCTTCAAAAACTTGTCTAAACGGGCTTTGTTGCGGGAATGAATTTTTGTGATAGCGTTTTTTGGATCGTCATACCCCAGCAGCTCGCCGATCTGTTCGCGCGTCGCCCAAAAGTCGCCTGCGTCTTGGCCGTCCTCGTGATAGCAATTAAATTTTACGCCGTTTAAATTTCTCGTCGTTAGAACTTGAAGTGCGTTAGTCATAATATTTCTCTCCTTAAATTTATAAAAAATTTATAAAATTCCCCGTAAT
>JAFUXM010000234.1 GCA_017470785.1 Synergistaceae bacterium | reverse complement strand
AATTTTGTCGGGCTTGCGAGTGCAAAAGGCAATGTATTAATGACGCAGATAGCCGGCTTAGTCGCCAGGCGCATAGTGTGCAGATTAAAAATCGGCGATGAGTTAAAGAGCGGCGAGCGTTACGGCATGATAAAGCTCGGTTCGCGCGTTGATGTTTATATTCCTAAATTAAATAATAATAATAATTTAAATAATAATTTAAATTTATGCGTGAAGCTCGGCGATAAAGTCTATGCCGGCCGCATCAGCTTAGCTCGTATTTCCGATAATTAAATAAATTATATTGCGTGAGCGGTTAATAGAGAGTAAAATTTTAAAGTTAAATTAAAAATAATTTTGGAGGGCTGATTTTACGCGATGAAATTTAAAAAATTAAGAGAGAGACGGAAGGATCGCAAGCCGCTTGAATTTAAGCAGATATTGCCTAATATGGTCACGAGCGGCAATTTATTATGCGGACTGTTCTCGCTGATGCTGACGCTGAACGGTCGTTATGTTCCGGCGGCGTGGCTTGTGTTCTTTGCGGTGATATTTGACGGGCTTGACGGCAAGGTTGCGCGGATGCTGGGCGGCGGTTCGCAGTTCGGACTTGAATTTGACAGCTTAGCGGACTTAGTAAGCTTTGGAGTTGCGCCGGCAATTTTGCTTTATAAATTTTCGCTGCAGGGCTTTATGGGAATTACAGGAGCTGTGATAAGCTGCTTCTTTGCGCTGTGCGTCGCGTTGAGACTCGCGAGATTTAACGTAGTGCATGTGCCTGGGCCGTTTCAAGGTTTGCCCTGCCCGGCCGGCGGATTATTTATCTCAAGCTTTATATTAGCGGGCCTTGACCTGCCGCCTTATGTCTTGGCTGCAATATTAGCTTTGACTGGATTATTAATGATCTCGAGCATTCCGTACGCAAATTTAAAGAAATTAACTAAAAAGAGCGCGGATAAAGTTAAATGCTTTGCATTATTTATGTTGTTAGCTTTGTCTTTTATATTTTTGAGAAGCGCCGCGCCGCTGTTTTTATTTTTTATTTATATTTTAAGCGGCCTGCTGAGGCTTGACTGGGGTCAGTGGCTTTTAAATCAAGAAGCCCGCGAGAGCGAGAAGAACGCTTAATTAAAATTTAAAATTAAATTTATAATCGCCCTGAATGAATTAAAACTCGGGGCGATTTTTTTAATTTAAAAATTTTCGCGGCTGCAAAAGGCAGCGGCTTTAAAATTATTAAATTTTACTTTATCTCAAGCTTCAAGCTTCAATCAGGTTTAGACGCCGGCTTAGCCAAATAGCTTACACGAATATCTGACGATGTTCCGTCGGTGAACAGTAAATATGAGCTGACGAAGTCTATTTGACCTGCAGGACAATTTAAAATTTCGCAGTTATACTCAAGATTTGCAGGATCGGCTGTTATATCAGGCGATAAGGTATTTATGCCATAAACTATTGCCGCTAAAATTCCTTTAGCGTAACTTTGCACAGATATGGACATTTTCGGAAAGTAGATTAAATAAAATGGTTAAAATTAAAAATGGCACAAACCAATTTAAATATATTTTCAAATTTGCCCAGCTTGTTCCTAAAACGGCCTGATAATATTCTAAATACCTTTAAACGTCGATTTATAGGTTCTATGAATGAACGGCTCTTAGAGACTATTCGGTTATACCATTTTTTTCCAAACTTATTCCTGAACTCTATGGCTGTTTTACTCTTGAGGATGCAGCTTTTTTACGTCTCATTTAATATGATTTGAATTAATTAAAATTATAAAACTAAAAGCTGCTAAAAACATAGAACAAGCTGCTTTAATAATTCTAATTTGCGGCAGCGCGTATGTTATGCTATATTTTAATAAATTAAAAAATATTACAGGAGGTTTGAATAATTTATGAAGCCGTTCATGGACAAAGATTTTTTATTGAACACTAAGACCGCGCAGACGCTTTTTCATGAAGTAGCTGAAAAATGCCCGATTATTGATTATCACTGCCATATCAGCCCCAAAGAAATATGGGAAGATTTACATTATGATACTATTACACAAGTCTGGCTTGGCGGCGATCACTACAAATGGCGTTTAATGCGCTGCGCCGGAGTTGACGAGAAATATATCACGGGCGATGCGAGCGATCATGATAAATTTGTAAAATGGGCCGAAGTGTTAGGCCATGCTATCGGCAATCCGTTGTATCACTGGAGTCATTTAGAATTGCGCAGATATTTCGGCTACGAGGGCGTGCTCAATGCTTCTACAGCTGAAGAAGTCTGGAACTTATGCAACGCAAAACTTCATCAGGCAGACTTCGGTGTAAGGGATTTAATCCGCCGCAGCAACGTCGAGACTATCTGCACGACTGACGATCCGGTCGACACGCTCGAGTGGCATGAAAAATTAGCTAATGATAACAGCTTTAAGACTTCTGTGAGACCTGCTTGGCGGCCTGATAAAGCCATGAACATTGAGAAAGACACTTGGCCTGATTATCTGCGCAAGTTAAGCGAGGTCTCCGGCGTTAATATATCAAGCTTCGCTGATTTAAAAAAGGCTTTGTTAAACCGCATGGATTATTTCGCAAAGCACAACTGCTCACTCAGCGATCACGCGCTTAATTATGTCATGTATGCTCCGGCGTCAGAGAACGAGCTTGAAGAAATTTTTGCTTCACGTTTAGCCGGCAATATCCCGGATGAAAATGCGCAGGCAAAATTTAAGACGGCATTTATGACGTTCGCAGCGCAGGAATATTATTCGCGCGGTTGGGTTATGCAGCTTCATTACGGCTGCCATCGCGATAATAATATCACGATGTTTAACAAGCTCGGCCCTGACACCGGCTATGACTGCGTCGACAACAGCGCACCGTCAGTTCAGACCGCGCAGTTCTTAGGGTCGCTCGAGGCACAAGGCTTTTTACCCAAAACTATTTTATACAGCTTGAACGGCAATGACAACGCTGCAATCGATACTATATGCGGCTGTTTCCAGTCAAGCTATGACGGTATGACCGCGCCTGTATCAAAAATTCAGCACGGCTCAGCATGGTGGTTCGAAGATCATTTAGCCGGTATGACTTCTCAGATGCAGTCGCTTGCAAGCTTGGGCTACTTAGCGGGCTTTGTAGGTATGCTCACGGACAGCCGGAGCTTCTTAAGCTATCCGAGACATGAATATTTTAGACGTATTTTATGCCGCATTATCGGCAGCTGGGTTGAAGAAGGCTTGTTCCCTGATGACATGGATACGCTGAAGGAAATCGTTAAAGCCATAAGCTATGGCAATGCAAAGAAATATTTTAATTTTTAATTTTTAATTATATTTAAGCAAAATAAAAGCCGCTGATTTTTAAGTCAGCGGCATTATTTTTAAATTTTAAAATTTTATTACATTGCGTAGCCGAATAAAGCGGGCAGCCACATGCTGATTTGAGGAATAAAAGTTATTAATAATAACGTGATTAACATGCAGATATAGAACGGCAGCGTCGCCTTAACTACTTTTTCCATCGGGAGCTTTGCAACTGCTGAGCCGATAAATAACACTGCGCCGACCGGCGGCGTTAATAAGCCGATGCCGCAGTTTAAGATCACCATAATTCCGAACTGAACCGTGCTGATGCCTATTGACTGCGCAACAGGGAGCAAAATCGGCGTTGCAATAAGAATTATCGGCGCCATGTCCATTATGCAGCCAAGAATTAATAAAATAGCGTTAAGCATTAAGGCAATGGCGATTGGATTGTCAGAAACGCTCGTGATAAGCGCAGCAGCTTTCGCCGGAACATGCAGCACTGTTAAGCAATAGCCAAAGGCCGCTGAAGTCGCGATTAAGATTAATACTATAGCAAGCGTCTCAACGCAAGTGTCTAAAGACTTCCAGACGCCGCGCCACGTTAAGCCTCTGTAAATAAATACTGACACGAATAAAGAATATACTACTGCGATTGCTGCTGACTCAGTCGCTGTGAACACTCCGCCTACAACTCCGACAACTACTATTAAAATCGCTGCTAATGCCCAGAATGATTTTAATAATTGCTTTATGAAAACAGATAATTTAAATGCTTCGCCCTTGGGATAATTTCTCTTAACAGAAATTATATACGAGCCTATCATTAATGAAATTGCGAGCAGCGCGCCTGGTATGTATCCGGCCATGAATAACGCGCCGACTGAAACTCCGCCGGCTGTTGTAGCATATATGACCATGTTATGGCTCGGCGGGACTAACAGCCCTTCGCATGAAGACGTGATAGTTACAGCCGTCGAGAAATCAGCGTCATAGCCTTGATCGACCATCATCGGGATAAGAATTGAGCCGAGCGATGCAGTATCAGCCGAGGCTGAGCCTGAAATGCCGCCGAAGAAATAAGAAGCGACTATATTGACCATTGATAAGCCGCCGCGCATCCAGCCAACGAGCGAATTAGCGAGGTCAATTAGTTTCTCTGAGATGCCGCCTGTGCCCATTAAAACTCCCATAGTGATAAAGAACGGCACTGCCATTAAACTAAATGACCATACGCCTTTGACCATTTGCTGCGGCAGCGTCATTAACGCTTTATTCTGCGATAACAGACAAAATACAGTTGACAAGCCCACTGCGTAGGCAATCGGGAAACGCAGTAAAATCATTAAAAGAAAACTGCCTAATAATATAATAGTAGAAATATCTTCAGCACTGAGCGTGTACTCCATTATAAGGCCGCCTCACTTTCGTCTTTGAAAAATGCTTCGATGCGTTGAAAAATCTGTTCAAGCTCAAAAATAATCATGCCGGCGCCGGCAATGGGAATCGGCAAATACATCCAGACGCGGCTTAACTGCGGCAGCGATTCATACTTGCCGAAACGCGCCAGCGGCGAATTACAGACTTTAATCCCGTACACAAGCATAATAATTCCTAATGCAAAGACCGCTATGTCAGCCAGCAAATCTAAAAATTTAACAAGATTTTTAGGCAAATACGGATCAAAGGCCGTCATTCTTATGTGAGCGCGTTTTCTTATTGCAAGTGTCGCGGACAGCACGGCCATATAGACCATTAACGTTAATACTATCTGCTCGCTCCATGCAGGGTCAGGAATAAATGAAATATAACGGCCCGCAACAGCCATAGACGTTATGCCGACATCAGCAATTAATAATAACTTGCAGATGCACATAATGATCTTGTCTGTCCAATCGTAAAGAGGACGAAGTTTTTCAAGTGCTTTGAACGCTTTGAGCATGTCACATTATTCCTTTCATAAAATTTTTAAAAATTAAAAAATTAAAAAATGCAAGGAGAAGTAAATTTTTTAACTTTCTCCTTGCATTAATTTCATTCGTTAAATAAATTAGCTTTAATAAGCTTTAATTTTAATTTTACTGAAGGTCGACGAGCTTTTGATATAACTCAGTCTGGCTTGCGGTGTTGGCCTTGATCGTATTCTGGCAGGCCTCGACCCATTCAGCTTTGTTCTCAACTTCTATGACATTAGTGCCGCCGGCTTTAAGCTGCTCTAAGACCTTCGCCTCTGCTGCTTCAGAGATCTTTGCGTTTTCCTGCTGGACGAATTTGCCGGCTTCAATAATCCAAGCTTTTTGCTGGTCATTAAGTTTTGCCCAGCCGGTGTCGGCGATGATAATCTGAATTGCGCCGAGCGTATGGCCGTCAAGCAGCAAGTACGGTGCGACTTCTTGGAAAGCGTTGGACTTGTAGTTAGCGATAGGTTGCTCGGCTGCGTCAGTAACGCCGGTCTGAAGGGCGCTGTACAGCTCGGTGAAGTTCACGACCGTCGGGCTTGCGCCAAGGTCTTTGACCATGCCGGTCATAATCGGATCTTCTGATACTCTAATCTTCTTGCCCTTCAAGTCCTTAATGCCGGCGACTTTATCTTTAAAGAAGAAATGGCGGAAGCCCTCTTCGCCGTAGCAGATGCCTCTTAACGGCAGGCCGACTTCTTGGGGCTCAGCAAGAAATTCAGCGGCTAAATCGCTGTTCGCAAATTTCCAGAAATGTTCGCGGCTGACGAAAGTGTACGGAATTGAAAGCAGCATAGCCTTCTGGCAGCCGTAGCTTGAAAGCGCAAACGCGGAAATTCTCATAATATCGACCGTGTCATTGCCGCCGAGAATGCCGTCAAGTATCTGAGCCTCAGTCCCTAAAACTCCTCCTGCTTGGACGTCAATGATGACCTCGCCGCCGGACAGCTCCTCGACCTTCTGCTTAAAAGTCGTGGCAACCTGCCCTACGATTGTGTCAAGAGGATTAACTTCAGCGTAGACTAAAGTAACCGGCGCCGCCATGGCTGATACAACACTGAGCAGCACCATTGAAACTAATGAAAGCGCAATTACGAACTTCTTCATATTTGAAATACCCTCCCGAACTGAAATTATTTATTTTTAAAAAGCTATGGATAAACTTTACATTAAAGCTCCGCAAATAGCAAGGTATTTCTTAGCATAAATAAAAAAGTATTTTTTAGTATTGTAATTTTTTATTTTATAAATTTAATCCGGCGTTTGACGTTTGACATCTGCATAACGTGTATTATAGAATGCAAAAAGATTGAATATTGCAAAGCTAAGGCGCAGGATTTAAATATAAATAATAATCATGGAGGTGTTTTCAGTATGAAGATGACATTTCGCTGGTACGGCAGCGCATCAGATCCAATACCGCTGAAGTATATTAAACAAATTCCGGGCATGACGGGCTTAATGGGATTACTTGATAAGCCGGCCGGAGTTCTTTGGGAAGATAACGAGATTAAATCGCTTGTTGATGAAGTTCACGCGGCCGGTTTGGAGCTTGAAGTAATTGAAAGCGTGAATGTCCACGAGGATATAAAGATCGGGCTGCCCTCACGGGATGAATATATAGAGAATTATATTAAGACTATACGCAATCTCGCGAAACACGGTATTAAAGTCATAATTTATAATTTTATGCCGGTGTTCGACTGGCTAAGAACTGATTTAGCGCGTGTAATTGAGGAAGACGGATCGAACAGCTTATATTTTAATGAAAAAGATTTAGGCGAGATGGGGCCGCTCGAGATCGTGCGCAAGACAGCTGAAAGCTCTCAGGGCTTCACGCTGCCGGGGTGGGAACCTGAACGCCTTGCCTTGCTCGAGCAGACTTTAAAGCAATACGAGGGCATGACGCCTGATACACTCCGCAAGAATTATAAATATTTTCTTGATGCAGTAATTCCGGTCAGTGAAGAATGCGGCGTGAAGATGGCTTGCCATCCTGATGATCCAGCGTGGGATATTTTCGGGCTGCCGCGCATTGCCCACAGTCAGGCAGACTATGATAAAATAGTCGCCCTTCATGACTCGCCTGCTAATACAGTGTGCTTATGCACAGGGTCTTTAGGCTCTAATCCTGATAATAACATTCCGGCGATAATTAGACATTTTGGAACTATGAACCGTATCGGAGCGATGCACGTCCGCAACGTAAAATTTTTAGGCTGGCATCACTTCAGAGAGGCCGCGCATCTCTCGTCAACCGGCGACTTAGACATGTATGCAATAATGAAGGCTATTTATGATACATGTCCTGATGTTTATATAAGACCTGATCACGGCCGCATGATCTGGGAAGAGGCCGACGGCAAGAGACAAGCCCGCGCAGGTTACGGCCTTTATGACAGAGCTTTAGGCGCAGCTTATTTAAACGGCTTATGGGAAGCTATAGATAAAGCTGCTAAAGGCTGCTAAAAATTAATTTATATTTATATTAAAAGGGAAAATATCATGAAATTAAATTATAAAGGCTTAAGCGATAAAAACGCTTGGGAGAAAATCGGCGTAAAGCTGCCCAAGCATGACTGGCAAGAGATGTGTGCGCTGACTGCAAAAAATCCGGTTTGGGTTCACTTTGGAGCAGGCAATATTTTCAGAGGATTTATCGCAGGGCTTCAGCAAGAATTGCTTAATAAAAATCTTGCTGACAGAGGCATTATTGCCGCCGAGACTTTTGATTATGAAATTATAGATAAAATTTATGAGCCTCACGACAGCATGACTTTAATGGTGAGCCTTAAGCCTGACGGCAGCACGGACAAGTCTATAATAGCTTCTATTGCGTGCGGTATAAAGGCTGACAGCGATAATCTTGCTGAATGGGAAAAATTAAAATCAATATTTGTTAAGCCGTCGCTGCAGCTGGTGAGCTTCACTATCACTGAGAAGGGTTATGCGCTGCGTGACATGAAGGGCGAATTATTGCAGGTTGTTAAGAATGACATAGCTTCAGGGCCTGACAAGCCGCATCACGCCATGAGCATTACGGCTGCGTTATTATTAGAACGTTTTAGAGCCGACGCGCAGCCTGTTGCAGTCGTAAGCATGGATAACTGCAGCCATAACGGCGAGAAGCTCAAGGCCAGTGTTTTGGAAATTGCTCAGGAATGGGAAAAGCGGGGCTTTGTCGATAAAGAATTTATTGCGTGGCTCTCAGATGAAAGTCAAGTCAGCTTCCCGTGGAGCATGATTGATAAGATAACGCCGCGGCCTGCCGACGCTGTGAAAGATGAATTAATAAATCTTGGAATTGAGGACATGGCACCGGTTATTACGTCACGCAATACGTATATTGCTCCGTTTGTTAATGCTGAAGTCCCGCAGTATTTAGTAGTAGAAGACAGATTTCCAAACGGCAGACCTGCCCTCGACAAGGCCGGAGTGTACATGACTGATAGAGACACTGTCAATAAAACCGAACGCATGAAAGTTACGACTTGCTTAAATCCTCTTCACACTGCATTGGCCGTCTATGGCTGTTTATTAGGCTACAATAAAATTGCTGATGAGATGCGCGATCCGGATTTAAAATTGCTTGTCGAGACTATCGGCTATAAAGAAGGGCTGCCAGTCGTTACAAATCCAAAAATTCTTGATCCAAAAGCCTTTATTGACGAAGTTATAACTCAGCGGTTCCCGAACCCGTTTATGCCGGATACGCCGCAGCGCATCGCGACCGACACAAGTCAAAAAATTCCTGTGCGGTTCGGCGAGACGCTTAAAAGCTATCAAGCTGATTCAAAGCTTGACGCAGCGTCATTAACCGCAATTCCGTTAGCCATAGCCGGCTGGCTGCGTTATTTGCTCGGCATTGATGACAGCGGCAATGAAATGCCGATTAGCCCCGATCCGATGCTCGCGCAGCTTCAGGCAGATTTAAAAGATTTTAAATCTAAGTTCGGCGTGCCTGAGAGCTTAGATTTAAAGGCTTTAGATGTAATTTTAAGCAACAAGCATTTATTCGGAGTTGATTTAATTGAAATAGGTCTCGCTGATAAGATTAAAGATATGTTTACGAGTATGCTGAGCGGCGCAGGCGCAGTTAGGGCAGCGCTGAAAAAGTATTTAAAGTAAAATAAAAGCTTTTATGTATAGATAAAATTTATAAAGCATCAGCCCTTGTTTAACCGCAAGGGCTGTTTTTACTATGAGCTATATTTTAAATGAAAAATTTATTTAAATTTAATATTTATTTCAAGCTAAAGAAATTTAATATGCGCTCTTTGTAATCCGGCGCAAAGTCATAGACTGCGTGGCCGTAACCGTCATACATAAACAGCTCTTTGCTTTTTAAATGCTCTGCAATCTCTGCAGCTTCGGTCTCACCGAATATTTTATCGTCTTTAGCGCCGATCACTAACACCGGATAATTAATTTCTTTTAAATCTTTTATAATGTCAAAGCCGTTCATGCCCTGAGTTAAAATAATATAGTAAAAACACTTGAAAATAATAAAAAATATTTTTCTGAAATTGCTATGAATATTAAATTTACTGATTTATTTTCAATTTATTTTATTTGTTAGTTTTTAGGTGCTTTTACTATAACACGCCTTAAATCATCGCTTGTGACAGCCTTAGCAGCATTAATTAATAAATCTTTAGACTGCTCAAATATTTTTTCAGGATAGACGGCTTGACTAAAATCAAGTGTCAGCGCTTCAGAGTCACCTGACTTAGCTAAATTTACCCGGCTGTTAAATAATCTTTGCGCTCTTTGCGATATGCTGGCAGCCGTTGAGCCTACAATCATGCTCGTAACAAGCTCAGGATGCGTTGCTGCAATTTGCATTGCGATCATTCCGCCCTGCGACACTCCGAATAAATATATATGCTCAAGCTTCAAGCTCTTTATCGCCTGCGCCGTATCCTCTGCCATTTCAGCTATTGAATATTTATCCGGCAGGTCGTTGCGGCGGTCAAATAAATATATAGTGAAATCTTTCTCAAGCAATTTATAGCTTGATTTAATTGCATCAGCAAAGTTTATTACGCTCTGCAGGCTCAGCCCGGGAATTATCACAAGCGTCTTTTGCCCATGGCCGCACCGCAGGTAATTAATTTTATTAACTTCATAAATATCATTAGCAAATGCAGGCCGCACTGCAAAAATAAAAATTGCAGCCATGGCCGCAATAAAAAATTTCATCAATAAACATTCTCCTTAATAAATTAAAAAATAAAAATAAAACACCTTTGGAATAGAATTTATTATATTAATTTTTCTATAAAATCCAAAGGCGTTTATTAATAAATTTTAAATTTTATTTATATTTAAATTTATAACGGAATGTTGCCGTGCTTGCGGTAAGGCCGCTCTTTCTTGCGGCCCCAGAACATGCGCAAAGTCTGAATAATTTTTATCCGCGACTCCGCCGGCTCGATAACGTCCTCGAACTTCGCAAGTTCGGCTGACCGGTACGGATTCAAAAATTCATCTTAGTATAATTTTTTATAGTACTCGCGGGCTGCAGCAGGGTCTTCGGCTTTCTCGATCTCATGCTTATATAACACGCTGACCGCAATTAAAAATTTAAAAATAAAAATAAAACACCTTTAGATTAGAATAGAATTTATTATATTAATTATTTTATAAAATCCAAAGGCGTTTATTAATAAATTTTAAATTTTATTTATATTTAATTTAAATTTATAACGGGATGTTGCCGTGCTTGCGGTATGGCCGGTCTTTCTTGCGGCCCCAGAACATGCGCAGTGTCTGAATAATTTTGATCCGCGACTCCGCCGGCTCGATAACATCCTCGAACTTCGCGAGCTCGGCCGATCTGTACGGGTTCAAAAATTCATCTTCGTATAATTTTTTATAGTACTCGCGGGCTGCCGCAGGGTCTTCAGCCTTCTCGATCTCGTGCTTATATAAAACGCTGACTGCCGCATCAGCGCCGACGACTGCCCGTTCGCAGCTTGGCCATGCCATGACAAAATCGGCGTGCATGTCGATGCTGCACATGGCAGGCGTAGCGCCGCCATAGGACTTGCGTATCGGCATAATAATCTTCGGCACGGTCGCCTCGGCCCAAGCGTAAAGCATCTTCGCGCCGTGGCGTATAATTCCGTCGTGTTCTTGATTGACGCCGGGCAAATACCCAGGCACATCTACAATAGACAATAACGGGATATTAAACGCATCACAAGTTCTAATAAATCTTGCGGCCTTGCACGACGCATTTATATCAAGACAGCCTGCAAGATAATTCGGCTGATTTGCTACAACTCCAACCGGCATTCCGCCCATTCGCACAAATCCAACTAAAATATTTCTCGCAAAATTCGGCGATATTTCAAAAAAGAAATTATCGTCGGCAATTTTCGCGATAATTCCCTTCATGTCATAGCCCTTGCGCTTATTTTCCGGGATAATATCATTAAGCTCTTCAATGCGCCTGTTAATGTCATCGTTACAAGCATAGACCGGCGGCATTTGCGTGCAGTTATCGGGCATAAAGCTTAATAAAATTTTAATTTGATTTATGCAGTCGTAGTCATCGCGGGCAGTGAGATTGGACAGGCCGGACTTAGTGCTGTGCGTCAATGCGCCGCCTAACGTCTCAAAGTCCACTATCTCGCCCGTAACTTCTTTTATAACAGCCGGACCGGTGATAAACGCCTTGCTCGTCTTATCGACCATGATAATAAAATCATTTATAGCAGGCGAATAGCAAGCGCCGCCTGCACATGACCCCATCAAGGCAGAGATCTGCGGCACAACACCTGACGCATTGACGTTATTATAAAATATAGTGCCATATACAGAAGCGCCCGGGCCCTCTTGCAGTCTGCCGCCGCCGGAATCATTAAGGCCGATAATCGGCACGCCGGCCTCGAGCGATAACTCCTGCATCCTCGCGAGCTTCAGGCCGTGCATCTCGCCCATCGAGCCGCCTAATACAGTCGCATCCTGCGAGTAGGCAAACGCCTTGCGTCCGTTAATCAGCCCATGCCCCGTGATAATTCCGTCCGCCGGCGCATCAACCTTATCCATTCCAAAACGTGTAGCTCTGGGCTTAACGAACATGTTATATTCAACAAACGTGCCTTTATCAAATAATATTTCCAAACGCTCCCGCGCCGTCAGCTTGCCCCTCGTGTGCTGCTTATTTATCTTCTCTT
>JAFUXM010000233.1 GCA_017470785.1 Synergistaceae bacterium | reverse complement strand
TGCCGAAGAGACGTGAGGGCTTTGAGACCATCCTTGCCGTACTGTTCAGCCTGTTCAGAGACCCGGCAGACACGACCAACTACATGACGGTTGACGCTGGTGACAACACGGTAGCAGCCACGGATTCCGACGGTGAAGTCGCAGATGCAAGCGCAGCGGTCAACAGAGTAGTGTTCGTAACGGCTGACGGCGATGCACTGCAGGTAAAGACCGACGGAACAGTACCGTTACAGGGTCAGGATGCTAAGGGCGCAGCAACCGAGATCGAGCAGGGCGACGATGACGATGACAACAACGGCAGCACCAGCCGTCACGGCGGCGGCAGCTCCGGCTGCGACGCAGGCTTCGGCTTAATCGCCCTTGCAGCAATCGCATTAGCAGCACGTAAGGTCCGTAAGTAATTTACATTGAGATTCACATTTAAAGTTAGTTAGTGATAATAGCTTAAAACTTAATGATAGATAGAGCAGAGAGACAAACTTAATTTTGAGGTTCCTCGTGAAAGAGATGTAAACACATACATCGAACCTAAACCCCGTCGGCCCCAGAAACCGGCGGGGTTTTTATATTTGCCGTGAAATTTGAGGCGGGAGATTATAATTTTGCGAATTGCGATAGCAGCATGAATTTATTTGCGGGCAAAAATAAATCAGCTCGCCTGCTGTGACGCAAGAGAGCTGATGTGATTAATTTTAAATTTAATTATGGCGAGCTTGAGCAGATTCGAACTGCTGACCTACGGCTTAGGAGGCCGTCGCTCTATCCAGCTGAGCTACAAGCCCGCAACTTTGATTATTATATCATAAATTTAAAAATTTTCTATCTTGCCTCGCATGCTGCTTGAACAAGTGCGTTTAAGTCAGCGCGTGCAGCTGTGTAAATTTTTGTGAAGCCAGCGTTAGCTGCCTCACGCGCTGTCTGCTTGCCTATGCAGATTGCCTTTATATTATCTAATTTAAATCCATCGCCGCAGGATTCTATAAAAGCTTTGACTGTCGATGCGCTGGTGAACACGGCCATATCCAAGTCATCCGGCACGCTGCATTTTAAATATTTAGTCTCATAGACTGCAAGCTCTTCATAATTAATATTATTTAAATCTAAAATTTCATTCAGCTCGCGTGAGCCTGACTTTGCCCTAAGCATTAATAACTTCTCGGCCTGCGTCATAATTTTTGCCAAGCCCTGAGCTAAATTTTCACCGTCGTATATCTCAGGCATATAATCAACTCTCAGGCCGCGATCGCGCAATGCGTCAGCTGTAGCCTTGCCTATCGCCGCGATCTTTATACTGCCTAACTCTCGAATATCGCGTGAGCTTTCAGCCAGCAAATTAAATAATGCCTCGACGCCGGTTACGCTCGTGAACGCGAGCCAGTTATAATTACTAAACTCCGGCAGCTGTACATCATGCAAAATTTCAGTTTCGATGCAGGGCAGTTCTAAGACTTCCGCGCCTAAGTCACGCAGCATCCGCGATAATTTGCCGGCGCGTTTCTGTGGCCGTGTGACGGCAATCTTTACGCCGCTTAACTTTAATTTACTGCGCCAGTTTAAATTTTCGCTCAAGCCCGCGACTTCGCCGACTAATATCATTGCCGGAGATTTAATATTATTAGCTATGATTTCACTCGGCAAATTATTTAAGCTTGATATAAATTCACGCTGCTTTGACGTTGTGCCGCGCTCTATCACTGCGGTCGGAGTATCTTTACTCATGCCGGACTTTATTAATTGCTCACATACTAAGCCTGCCGTCTCGACGCCCATGTAAAATAATAAAGTAGAATTTTTGAGTTTTGCCAGCGCATCAAAATTTATATCCGGCAGCTCGCCGGTCTTTGCATGAGCTGTAATAAAGTGCAGCGATGACGCTAAATTTCTGTGAGTTACGGGTATACCTGCATAGGCCGGAGCTGCGATGCCTGACGTGACGCCCGGGACGATCTCAAAATCTATATCAGCATTAACTAACGCCTCGGCCTCTTCACCGCCGCGTCCGAACACGAACGGATCGCCGCCTTTCAGCCTCACAACCCGCAAATTTTTACGCGCATATTCTATTAATATATTCTCGATCTCACGCTGAGGCACTGGGTGAGTGCCGCTGTTCTTGCCGACATCAATTTTAATTGCGTTCTCAGGCATTAATGCAAGCACGCCAGCGCCTACAAGCCTGTCATACACAACGACTTCAGCGTTCTCTATAACTTCACGGGCGCGTAACGTCAATAATCCCGGGTCGCCGGGGCCTGCACCGACTAACCATACACGCGTATTATTTTCATTCATGATCTATCAATCCTCATCGTTCTTCGGCGCGAACATGACGTTAAATACTTTATGCGTCTCGCGCGGCAAAATTCTATAACCGGCCTTCTCTTTCGTCAGCCATAAAAAATAATCTTTATAGAAGCTCGTTGCAAGCTCTAAAATAGATTTCTTTTTGTTATCTTTAATCTGCTGCTCGTAAGGAGTTTTAATCTTGCGGTCCTCGTCGCTGTCCCATCTGTAAGTGCCGAGTGCATAGCTTAAAGACTTATCGTCGCCTGCGCCGATTAACCATACTTGCGTATTATTTTCATTCATGATTTATCAATCCTCATCGTTCTTCGGCGCGAACATCACGTTAAATACTTTATGCGTCTCGCGCGGCAAAATTCTGTAGCCGGCCTTCTCCTTCGT
>JAFUXM010000232.1 GCA_017470785.1 Synergistaceae bacterium | reverse complement strand
AATCTTCCGGCAACTCTTCAAGCTCTTGCGCTTGCTCTTGCTCTAAATCTTCCGGCAACTCTTCAAGCTCTTGCGCTTGCTCTTGCTCTAAATCTTCCGGCAAATCTTCAAGCTCCTGCCCTTGCCCTTCCGGCTCTATATTAAGCTCCGGCTCGCTCTCCTGCTCTTGAGCTTCTGCTTGTGACGGCAGCTCCGCACCCATGGCCATAAGCTCATCCATTAAACGCTGCTCGGCTGTTTTAGGCTCTTCCGGCATTTCTTCCGGCTCTTCAGCTTGCGGCTCTTGCTCTTCCGGCAATTCTTCCGGCTCAGTCACAGCGTCGCTCTCCAAACTCAGCGGCGGCCCTTCCATTGCGGCGGCCAGGTCTTCCATTAATTTCTGTTCAGCCGTCTTTAATTCAGCCTCTTCAAACTCCGGCAGCTCGTCTTGCTCTTCCGGCTCTTGCTCCGACAAATCTTCAGCCTCAATTACGACATCGCTCAACGGCTCTTCAACAATAATATCCGGCTCGTCCGGCTCAAGCTTTAACACAACGTCAGCGAACTGGCTCAAGCCTCGTAAATTATCATCGTTCAAGTTTTGCGCAAAATCCTCTTCATCTACATATATATCATCGTCCGAAACGTCCTGCGGCTCTATAATTTCAGGCTCTATAATTTGCTCCGGCTCTTGCTCCGGCTCTTGCGCTATAATCTCAGGCTCTTGCGCTATAATCTCAGGCTCTTGCGCTATAACTTCAGGCTCCGGCTCTTGCGCTATAATCTCTTCCGGCTCAGGCTCTTGCGCTATAACTTCAGGCTCAGGCTCTATAATTTGCTCAGGCTCTTGCGCAGGCTCAGGCTCAAGACGCAGCAAAACATCAGCGAAGTCCTTTGCCTTTGCCTTTGCTTTAGCTTTAGCTTTAGGCTTCGCTTTAACACGGCCTTTTAATTTCTCAAAATAACTTGCGTAATCTAAATTAGAAATTCCTTTAGGCGACGCTATCTCGTCAAGCTCCCGCTTTAATTTCTCACCGGCAGTCCGCGGCTCGCCCTTTATTTCATTTTCCTCATTTAAAGGCACAATACATCCTCCAAACGGCTATATAAAATCTTTTTCTATATTATAATATATAACAGGGTTAAATTTGTTTTACTAAAATAAATTAAAGTAAACTAAAAAGGAGCAAATGTAAAATGGATATGAGAAGCCTTGAACATCAAATCCGCGAAGGGCTTAACACTTACCCAGCCAAGACTCGGCGCGTCGCGGAGTATATTTTGGGAAATTATTCAGACATTGCTTTTAGATCCATAAGCGACATCGCGAGAAAGTTAAACGTGTCAAAAGCGCAGCTCGTGCGCGTTGCGAGAATGTTCGGCTTCGACGGCTACGCGAGCCTGAAAGAGGTTCTGAAACAGGAATTAATCTCTCAGGTCGCACCGACGTCGGCGATAGGCAAAGATAAAGACAAAGATATTAAGAAGGACCGCAACACGCACTTGCCTAAAGACTTATGCAGGCTTGAGCAGGCCAACATAGAGGAGACTTATAAGAATTTAGGCTCAGGCTCTATTATCAAGTTCTGCGAGGCGGCTAAACAGGCCGGGACGATTTACTGCATGGGCTGGGGCATCTCGTCGCTCGTTGTCGAATGGTTTCACACAAGATTTGCCGAGTTGGGACTAAAGAGCGTGTTAATTCGACGCGGCTCACTGTCTTTGACTGAACAAGCGCGGGGCATAAGCTCTCAAGACATGTTAATAATCTGTGAGCTGCCAAGCTACGTAATAGAAGTCACAGAAGCAGCAGCACAGGCTAAAGCTCACGGCGCGTTTATAGTGACTTTAACTGACAGTGCCGCCGCTCCCGTTTGCGCTCATGCAAATCTGCCGCTTTATATCAGCGACCGCTCCCCGACTTTCGGCAGCAGCTTAATCGGCCCGATGTTCGCCGTGCATATTTTGACAAGCGTTTTAGCCTACAACATGGGCGAGGCAGGACAGAAAGCTTTAGCTGAACAGAAAGAGAGCTTGAGCGACAGCCGAGTGTACTATCCGGCTTACGGCTTGAGATATTAAATATATTCTTTGCCGAACACCCCTCTGTCACTGCGTGACATCTCCCCTTACAGGGGCGACTTAATTTGCCTCCCTTGTAAGGGGAGGTGGCCTCGTTAGAGGTCGGAGGGGTGACACACCACACCCTTACAGGGGCGACTAATTTTAAAGTGATTTAATTTAAATAAAGCTCTTGCAAATAAATCAAAATTAATTATAATAAAACAAATTTTAGACCAGCTGGTCGAACCGGTCAGTCTAAATTTGATTTTAACGCCGCACTGAAAGGAGTGAGATTGTTTAATTGCGGGACGGAGCTTTAAGCAATAATAATAAACGGCTTAAACTTATTGAAGCTGCTATCGACGAGTTCAACGAGTTCGGCATCGAGAACGCGTCGTATAACCGCATTATCGAACGCTCAGGCATGAGCAAGGGCTCAGTGTATTATCACTTCGATAATAAAGACGCATTGCTCGCTATCGTAATGGAAGAGATTGGCGAGAGAGTTTTAAAGGCAGTGCCGGAAAGAGACTTGCCGCAGAGTAAGGACGAGTTCTGGCAGGCCTTATGGGATTATAGACAACGCGAGTTCGACTTCTTTGCGGAGCATATACGCCTTGGCAGGATTTTAATCATGTCGCTGGGCGTGCCGGAGTTCGATATTCAAGATATAGACAATTTATGTGCGCCTTTAACAAAGCTTTTGCACAGGCAGATTAATTTAATCAAACGCGGGCAGGAACTCGGCGCAGTCAGAAATGATTTATGCGTCGATTTAATCTTTAATCTAATGCGGGCCGTCGACAAAAGTCTATGCGTCAAGTTCTTCGGGCGTGAGGCTGAAGATATATTTAAACTATCTGAGAGCGAACGCCGCGAAAGTTCCAAGAATTATGCGCGCTTGTTTAAAGACTTAATTCGGCGCATGTTAGAGATTTAAAGTTAAATTAAGAATTAAGATTTAATAACAGGAGGATTTACAGCGTGAAGATATTTGCGTTATTGAACAAAGCGAGGATTTTATTATGGGTGTTTCTGTTAATTGCCGTGGGCTGTTTGGTCGGCTTTCAGGTCATGGCAAAGTTAAGACAGGCAGAGGCGAATTTGCGCTCGCTTGAAGTCTCTGAACTTCCGGTCTATCCAGTCGAGACTGAGAAATTAACAGCCGGCAGCTGGGAGACATGGCGCAGCTATTACGGTCAGGCCAAGTCAGCACACACTCAGAATATCACAACTTTTGAACGCGAAATAGTTAATACTGTTACAGTTGATATAGGCTCACCGGTTAAGAAAGGCCAGACGGTTATAACTCTTCAAGTCGCTGACAGGGGCGCGAAAGTTCAGGCCGGACGCACGACTTACGAAGAGACAAAATTGACTTATAACAGATTAAAGCAGCTGCATTCTAAAGGCGGCATATCGCAGTCAGAAGTTGACGCAGCTTATGCGGCTTTAAAGTCAGCTGAAGCGTCGATGCGCAGTTCACAGTCAACTTTACAGCGTACGGCTCTTAAGGCAAGTATTGACGGTATTGTCTCAGCGCGCAATGTAGAACCGGGCGAAGTTGCCGAGGCCGGCTCTGTGTTATTATCTATAGTTGATCCGAAAGAGATAGAGGCTGAGCTCATGGTCTCGAAGAAGGACATAGCTAAAATCAATAAGAATACGCGCATTGATATTATCGTTGACGGCGTGACAAGTTCAGGCTGGGTCAAACGCACAAGCCCCGAGGCTCAGAGCGGCTCAGGCCTTTACACTGTAGTCGTGGGCTTGCCGGAGACCAGCGGCATTTTCCCGGGAACTTATCTCGAGGGCAGATTTATGGTCAACAAAGAGAACAACGTGATTATAATCCCGTCGAATATCGTCATGTACCGCGGCAATAAGCAAAGCGTCTATATAGTCGAGAATAACAAGGCTAAACTTGTCGAGATTACTACCGGCGAGGGCGGTGACGGGCGTGTCGTCGTGACAAGCGGCTTAAAGCCCGGCGACGAGTTAATCACCAGCGGCAACAGAGTGTTATACGACGGCGTTGACGTGAATATAATTAATAGCTAAAATGCGCGGCTTCGTTAGATTTTGTATTTATCATCCGGTCTTTGTCGGATGTTCTGTTATAATTTGGATTTTACTGGGAATTTCAAGCTATTTCTCGCTGGGCGTGACTTTATATCCTGACGTTGAATTTCCGTTCGTGTTAGTCAGGACTAATTACACCGGCGCGGGTCCTAACGAGATTGAACAGCTAATCAGCAAGCCGCTTGAAGACGCTTTAGCTGACCTTGAGAACTTAAAGACTATCACGACTTACTCAATCGAGGGTATCTCAATGGTCGCTGTCGAAATGGAATCAGGCACTAATCCGGATTTAGCACTTGTTGACGTTAATAATAAAGTTAAGGCTAAAGTCCCGGACCTGCCGGACGACGCGGACGAGCCCGTCTCAAGCAAGTTCGACATCAGCGCACAGCCGTTCCTGATTATCTCGTTTACGTCTAATATGCCTGAGAAGACGGCTAAAAAGCTTATCGAAGACAGAATTAAGCCGATAGTTGCGAGGGTTAACGGCGTTGGACGCGTTGACGTAACCGGCGGGCGCGACAGGGAAATTCACATCATGCTTGACCCTGCGGCCTTGAGCGACTACGGCATTACTTATTTACAAGTCTGCACGGCTGTAGCCGCTAATAATCAGACGACACCGTCAGGCTATATAACTCAGACTAAGGACGAAGTGTCGTTAAGATTAATGGGCGAATTTAACGATTCAGAACAGCTTGAGAATATACTAATCGCGTCGCGGACAGGCCAGCCCGTCAGGCTCTCAATGCTCGGCACTATCGAGGACGGCGAGGCTAATCAAAGATCTTTAGCGCGGGCGGACGGCGAACCGGTCGTTCAGTTAAGAATAAGCCCGAAGTCCAACGCTGACGTCGTCGCGGCCGGAAATAACATCAAACGCTTGATGGCGCGTGAGATGAAGAATTTTCCGGACTTTAAGTATCAATACACTTACGACGACACGGACTTTATAAATGACTCAGTCAAGAATATTATTCGCGATACGGCGATAGGCATTGCGCTCACGGCTTTAGTCATATACTTGTTTCTGGGCAGATTTTCGGCGACGTTTATCGTTGCGTTCTCGATGCCCGTTGCGTTTGCCGCGACTTTCGTGCCTTTAGAAATTCACGGCTATACTCTAAACTTAATGAGTACGCTCGGCCTTGCGCTCTCGATGGGAACTTTGGTCATGAACGCGATATTAATCATTCAGAACGTCTACAGATTTAGGGAGATGGGCTATGAGCCGTTTAAAGCCGCTGAAGAGGGCACGGTTGAAATCTCGATGTCAGTGCTTGCGGGAGTTTTGACGAATTTAGGCGTGTTCATGCCTGTTGCGTTAATGAGTACTATTGCCGGACAGTTCTTAAAGCCGTATGCAGTGACTATAGTTTACGCGACTATGTTCTCGTTATGGGTCACAATGGCCGTGACGCCGTGTTTAGCCGCGAGAATTAAAGCGAAGTCCAACGAGGGCGAACTGTCGTTATTAGGCAAGATTTTAACCGGCTGGTGGAACTGGTTCTTTGACGGCTTCAGGGACTTATTCTTTATCATACTGCATAAAGCTATGAAATGGCCGCTATTAACGGTTATATTAACTTTGCTTGCGACTTACGGCTCGTTTAAGCTCGGCGGCTTTCTGGGCATGGAGTTTGTCCCGACTACAGACGACGGCACTGTCAGAATTACATTAACGCTTGATAATAATTCGTCGATAAATCACACTACAGATATTGCATTAAAAGTTGAAGATTACATCGACACGCTGCCGGAGCGCAAGTATATTAGAAACGTTGTCACGACGATTGCCGGCTCAATGCGCAGTCAAGCAATCAGCGAGGCTCAGATAGCCTTATATTTAAACAACGATCCCAAGCGGCCAAGCACGCAGGCATTAGCTGACAAAATCAGGCCGTGGATTGCAAATTTGCCGGGTGTGCAGTCGAGGACGGATGCGACGCGTTCGGGCTTCAGCGACCCTATTGAAATTCAAGTTAAGGGCGAGGACTTGAACGAGCTTTATAACATAGCCGAGGAGATACGCGCACGCGGCCGGTCTGTTCCTGGCGTACGGGACCTGAAGACTGAAATGGAGATGGGCAAGCCTGAGCTGCAAGTTCATCCGATACGCTGGAGACTTGCGCCCATGGGTATAACGCTTTCGAACTTATCGTCAATAATCCGCGGCTATTTAATAGGGCGGGACTCGGGCAAATTCAGGCAGGGCGGTTACGAGTACGACATAGAGTCTAAAATAGAGCGCAGCAAGGCCAACGACATATTCAACGCTCATGAGCTGCCCATCATGACGAGTTACGGGCTTGTGCCATTGGACGAGATGGCGGACTTGACATGGAGTGATGCGCCGACTGAGATAAGGCGGATTGAACGTCAACGCGCTGTAGTTGTGACGGGGCGGGTGCGTTATATAACGTCGGGCGAGGGCAACGCGAGGATGCGTGAAGTCGTCGACAACATGCAGTCAGAGGGCTTGATACCTGAGGGCGTGAGCATCAACTTCGGCGGTGAGCAGGAGGACATGGCGGAGAATTTTATTGAGTTGATACGCACTATGATTATAGCGATAATAGTCACGTATCTTGTTGTAGCGTCGATACTTGAGAGCTGGACTTATGCGGCAATTATACTATTTACGGTACCGATGGCGGCGATCGGCGTTGTCCCGGCGATGCTGATAGCGGGCGTGAACGTGTCGATATTCGCGTTAATAGGCATGATAATGTTAGTGGGCATGGTCGTTAATAATGCAATAGTTGTTGTGGACTATGCAGAAGTGCTGAGATTAGGCGGCAAACATCCGTATCAAGCTGTAGAAGAGGCCTGCCACGTCAGATTTAAGTCGTTATTAATGGCGGTAGTTACGTCAGTTGTCTCGCTTGTGCCGTTATTAAGTGTGGGGCGCGGGTCTGAAATGAAGATGCCGATAGCTGTAGTAGCGATAGGCGGGCTGATAGCGGGCGGCCTGCTTGCAATGCTGTCGATACCGGCGGCGTATAAAGTTGTCTGGCGGGTGCGCTTATTATTTGCGAAATTCAAGCCTCAAATTCAAGCCTCAAATTCAAGCCTCAATTAACTAATCAAACAAGTAAAGCTCCCGGCCTTATTACAAGTAAATCAGCTGGGAGCTATTATTTGTCCTGTTATTTTCTGTTAATTAGTGCTGGCTCTTTGTTAATTCTTCGAGATAGTATTTGCATTGGTTCGGGCAAACTGAGCAACCGTGTCCGGCGCAACTGCTGTCCCTGTTGTCCGCTATCTGCTTTACTATCAGCTGTATTGCTTGATTAATTAACGTCTGTTCCATGTTTCGACACCCTTTCCTTAATATCTGCCATAAACTTTTCCCAAGCTTCTGGATCTTCCTCGCGCTCTTGTCGCAATTTAGCCTCACGCTTTTTCCGTCTTTCGTCAAAAGTTTCCTTGTTAATTTTTCTGTTAATTGTATTATTGTTAGTAGCCATTTGGTGACTACCCCCGGTCATCTCGTGACTACTTCCCGTCATCTCTTGACTACCCTTGAGAATATACTTGTTACTGCGTCCCTCGTGTCCGCCGCTGATTATTTCGATATATCCCAGCTCTTTCAAATGTTTCAATGCGTATTTGACTGATGATATACCCAGTCCGGCACGTTTAGCTATCGTCTCATGACTTGGAAATACGTTATCAGCAAGTATCGGCACTTTATCCTGAAACTTCCAACGCGCGAATGTGCAAAGCGTATACCAAACAAGCCGCTCGGTACTCGTCAACCGTTCGTCATCAATAACTATCACTGTTGCGTACATTGGTATGAAAAAGGGCCCAGCCCCGAGAGCATGGAGCCAGACCCAAACTTATCAGCATGATTTT
>JAFUXM010000231.1 GCA_017470785.1 Synergistaceae bacterium | reverse complement strand
ACGAACGGCGACGGCTTTGTTGACAAAGACGGCAAAAATCTTGAGATCGACTTTATATTCTATTCAGGCCGCGCGGAGCTGCCGTTATTTGCCGAGGCTACGCAGTCTGATGCTGCCAATGTCGGAATTAAAGTTAATTTAAAGAACGTTGACTATAACGTTTTAGACGGCATCGGCGTACGCGGCGAGTATGATATTTTAATCTCGAACGTGTTAGCAGCACAGGCCGGCGATCCGGAAGTATTTGTGAACATGTACTGGAAGACGAATAAATACGACAAAGATCCGGCGACTGGAACTAACCCGCAGAACGGTTCCGGCTACAGCAATGCTAAGTACGATGAACTCAGCGAGAAACTTTCAACCGAGTTTGATCCGGCGAAGCGCCGCGAGATAGTGATCGAGATGCAGAAGATCATTCTTGATGACGCTGCAACGGTCGTGTTCGGCTATCCGCAGACGAACATGATCAGCAATCTTAGTGTCAAGAACGCCGAGATTAAGCCGTGCGATTACTATTGGCTGACTAAAGAGATCGCGCCGGCTGATTAATTTAATTTAAAATTTAAAATTATGGCAGCTTTATTAGAAGTTAAGAATTTAGAGATCAGCTACGGTGACCGCGTCACCGTGGCTGACGTAAATTTTGCCCTTGAGCAGGGTGAAATTCTGTCGATAGTCGGTGAGAGCGGCAGCGGCAAGACGACTGTAATCCGTGCGGCTATGGGCTGCCTGCCGGGCAATGGCCGCATCAGCGGCGGCGATGTGATATTCGAGGGCCGCAGCCTGTTAAATAACACGGCTGACCAGTGGCGCGCAATGAGCGGCACGGCTATGTCCATGATATTTCAGGACAGCGGCAACATGATTAATCCCATTCGCACTATCGGCTCGCAGTTCATAGACTTTATAAGGCGTCATGACCCGGCTAAGTCTAAGAGCGAGGCGCGTAATAAGGCTGAAGAGATGCTTGCGAGCGTGAACTTGCCGAACGTAAAAACTATAATGGCCAATTACCCGTTCGAGTTATCAGGCGGCATGAGGCAAAGAGTCGGCATCGCTATGGCTATGACTTTCAGCCCGAAAATTTTATTGGCCGACGAGCCCACGAGTGCTTTGGACGGCACGACGCAGGCGCAGATAGTTAATCAAATTATGGATTTAAGAGCTAAGTATAACGTGACGGTAATTATAGTCACGCATAATTTAGGGCTTGCGTCTTATATGTCAAATAAAATTATGGTTATGAAGAACGGCCGCGTGACCGAGAGCGGGACGCGCGACGAAGTTATATTTAATCCTAAAGATGATTATACTAAGACGCTCTTAGCAGCCGTGCCTATCATAGGGAGTGAGCCGTATTATGCAGCCTAACTTTAACAGTGCCTATCATAGGAGGATCTACAGCCCTCGGATGGGCTGTAAGGTTGGAAGGGAGCCGTATTATGCAGCCTAATTTAAATAATAATAATTTAAATCACGAAGTCGTGCTTGACGTTAAGAATTTAACTAAGAAATTTGATTTAGGCAAGGGGAAATTTTTAACGGCATGCGATAATATTAACATGCGCGTGTTTAAAGGCAGTACGATAGGCGTCATAGGCGAGAGCGGCTGCGGCAAGAGTACGTTAGTGCGCACTATATTGCAGCTGCATCCGGCCACTGGCGGCGAGGTATTATTTCACGGCGAAAATTTATTAAATGCGAGCGGTGAGAAGCGTAGGCAAAATCGGCGCAAAATTCAGATGGTCTTTCAGAACCCGTCGACTGCGTTTAATCCCAAGCTGAAAGTAAAAGATATATTATGCGAGCCGCTTAAAAATTTTGGCTTGATTAAAAATAAAGATATAAAAGCTAAAGCGGCTGAGCTGTTAAGAATGGTCGAACTGCCTGAAGATTTTATGAATAGATACCCGCACAGCATGAGCGGCGGGCAGCGGCAGCGGCTGGGCATTGCAAGAGCCTTGAGCCTTGAGCCTGAGATTATCGTCTGCGACGAGGCAACAAGTGCGCTTGACGTGTCAGTGCAGAAAACTGTCTGTGAATTATTAATAAAACTTCAGCGTGAGAAAGGCGTATCGTATATATTTATTTGCCACGACATGGGGCTTGTTGACTTAATGAGCCAGCAGATGGCCGTTATGTATTTAGGCAACATAGTTGAGTTAATCGAGTGGCAGCGCATCTCGACACATGCAAGGCATCCGTACACTAAGGCTTTATTAAACGTTATATTCAGGACTGACTCGAAAGAGGGCGACATTAAGCCGCTGCAAGGTGATATACCCAGTCCGGTTAATCTGCCGTCGGGCTGTCCGTTCCACACGAGATGCCCGAATGCAAGTGAAATTTGCTCGCGCGTCAAGCCGGTATTAAAAGAGGTCGAGCCGGGCTGTCATGTAGCTTGCCATTTGTTTAACAAGCCTGAGAATTAATTTATTAAAATCTGCCAAGTTGTTTTGCCATAAATTCGCATAGTCTAATGCGTAACCCAATCCTGAAGCCGGAAAATTTTTTAATTCTCCGGCTTTTTATTGTAAAATTTTATTAAAATTAAATTATAAAATACGGAGTTTAGAAAAAATTTTGACCAGTTTATTCAGCGATAATAATTATGAGATTGAAGCGCATGATTTCAAGCCTAATGCTTGCGGCACTGCGCGGCCTTATATTAAATCTGAGCTTAAAGCAGGTATGAAGCTGCACGCGCTGCACGTCGAACCCGGGACTAAGCAGCTTGTGAAATTTAATTTCAACGGCGGCGAAATCCCAGCGACTTTTATACATGGCCTGCATGTTAAAGATCAGCCGGAAAAGACTTTAGTAATAACTGCCGGCGTTCATCCTGATGAGTACCCGGGCATTGCGGCCTTAGTACGGGCGGCGAATAAAATTAATCCTGAAAAGTTACACGGGCATTTATTATTATTTCACTGCGTGAATTTGCCTGGCTTCTGGGCACGCAGCCGCTTTGTGCCGGAGGACGGCTTTAATTTAAATTCAGGTTACCCGGGCAAAGCTGACGGCACGTTAGGCGAGCGCATCGCAAATTTTTTCGTGACTAATATTTTCCCGCAGGCCGATTTTATATTAGACCTGCACAGCGGCAGCCCGACCGAACGCCTTACGACTTGCTTATTCTATCCTGAAGATGCGAGAGCTGACGTTCGCGAGACTGCATTTAATGCTGCAATGGCGACTGATATACCGTGGGTGTTAGCGTCGCACGCAAAGGACGGCGAGTATAGCTACGCGGCAAATTACATGAACGTACCTGGCTTATTGCTTGAACGCGGCTACGCCGGTCAGTGCAGGGAAGAATGGATACACGGCTTTGAGCGCGACATAGCGTTATTATTAAAGCATCTAGGTATGTATAGCGACTTGCCGGAGCTGACTAATATTCCGCCGTGCCGCAAAAATATCTGCGCACATACGTTTTACTTAGAAAGCCGGCATACAGGCCTATGGTATCCTGACGAAAATATAGTTAATAGTATTATGGAAGGCCGAATTATCAGGAAGGGATCGCGCCTCGGCCATATCGAAAATTTTTACGGCGAATTTTTAGGCGACTATTACGCTGAAAGCGACGGCATTATATTTTATTACACGTCAGGCCTTGCCATCCGTGAGGGCGATTTGTTAGTCGCCTATGGCTTATTAAATTAATATTTTTTAATATAAATTCTTGTCAGCAAATAAAAAATCGCCCCGAGTGAATTAAAGCTCGAGGCGATTTTTATTTTAAATTAAATTATAAAAATTATTTATTTACTCATCACGCTTAAGCATCTTGGACATTTCTCGCCGCGCGTAAAGCCTGTGGCCATCTCAAAGCCCGTCTCGCTGTCTTTATAAATATTTTTTAAATTTAAATTTTCGGGCTTATCTACCCATTCAAAGCCCGAGACTATTACTATATCGGCCAGCTCATCCGGCGTGAACGCATCAATAATTTTATTAAGCTTGATGTTCTTCACAACTTGAATTTCAGCCTCGAGCGACGTGCCGATAACTTTCGCAGCCCTCAAGCCCTCTAACATTGCAAAAATTTTCAGCAGCGTAAAATTTTTTAGAATAATACAAATTAAAACGCCCCGCGGTTTTTTTCACAGGGCGTTAATTATTTTAAATTATAAAAATTATTTATTTACCCATCACGCTTAAGCATCTGGGACATAAATTATCGTGATCGTGAGCTGCGTGCTGAGAATATTTCCAGCATCTGGGACACTTCTCGCCGCGTGTAAAGCCTGCGGCCATCTCAAATCCCGTCTCGCTGTCTTTATAAATATTTTTTAAATTTAAATCTTCAGGCTTATCTACCCATTCAAAGCCGGAGACGATTACTATATCGGCCAGCTCATCCGGCGTGAACGCATCAATAATTTTATTAAGCTTGATGTTCTTCACAACTTGAATTTCAGCCTCGAGCGACGTGCCGATAACTTTCGCCGCTCTTAAGCCTTCTAACATTCGGCTGGCCGCGCTCTTTAAATTCAAAGCCTCTTCCCATAACGCGTCAAGTTCGTCATCAAGTTTAGATTTATCCTGCTCAGGGAAACTGCTTAAGAATACGCTCTCCGGCAGCGTATCATCAATGCCCCGCATCTCCTGCCAGATTTCCTCAGCTGTAAAACTTAAGATCGGCGCAAGCATACGCGTCAGCACTGACAAAATTTCCCACATCGCAGTCTGCGCACTGCGCCTGTTCAAAGAATTATTAGCTTCAACATAAAGCCTATCTTTGCTTATGTCAAGATAGAACGCGCTTAATTCATTAACGCAGAATGAGTGAATAGCCGCAACCGGCACATGAAATTCATACTCTTCGAATGCTGAACGCGCTTTATTTATAATTCTGTGCAGCCGGTCTAATATCCATCTGTCCATCGAGAGCATGTCTTCATATTTAATATCATTTACGCCAGGCTTAAAGTCATGCAAGTTGCCCAGCAAAAATCTCGCAGTGTTCCTAATGCGTCTATACGTCTCAGACAAGCTCTTAATAATTTTATCTGAAATTCTTACGTCGTTTCTATAATCAGTCGATGCGACCCAGAGCCTTAAAATATCCGCGCCGTTCTTGTCTATAACGTCCTGAGGCGCAACCGTGTTGCCAAGTGATTTAGACATCTTGCGGCCCTCGCCGTCCAATATAAAGCCATGAGTTAATACTTGCTTATACGGCGCTTGATTTTTAATTGCCACTGCAGTTAATAAAGATGACTGAAACCAGCCTCTGTGCTGGTCGCTGCCCTCAAGATACATATCGCACGGCCAGCTCAGCCCAAATCTATCGTTCAAGACTGCGAAATGCGATACGCCGGAGTCAAACCAGACATCTAATATATTGCTGTCCTTCTCGACGTTATGCGAACCGCATTTATCGCAAACCGCTTTATCTCCGAATAAATCTTCAAGTTTTTCGCTCCACCAGATAGACGAACCGTCCGGCGCATCTTTAACTTTCTCGGCAAGCATTCTAATTCTGTCAGGCGTGAGCGTGAACGCGCCGCAGTCCTTGCAGTGAATGGCCGGCACAGGTACGCCCCAAATTCTTTGCCTGCTGATGCACCAGTCCGACCGCGAGCTCACCATGTTATATATCCTGTCATGCCCCCACTCAGGAATCCATTTAATATCATTGTCTATGACTTTAAGCGCTTCGTCCTTAAATTTAGCGACGTTAATAAACCATTGGGCAGTCGCTCTGAATATAACGGGCTTCTTGCAGCGCCAGCAGTGCGGATAGCTATGTGATATACTGCCTAAGCCTAATAATCTGCCCTTAGCTTTAATTAACTCAAGCGCTTTCTT
The DNA here is from genome assembly GCA_017470785.1 of Synergistaceae bacterium. Taxonomy (GTDB): domain Bacteria; phylum Synergistota; class Synergistia; order Synergistales; family Aminobacteriaceae; genus JAFUXM01. The sequence goes on along the minus strand of JAFUXM010000231.1, from coordinate 14,358 downwards.
GCCGCCATCGTCAAGCGACATACCGCCGACTATGTCCATATCTTTCTCAAACTTGCCTGCGTTATCGACCGAGCTGTAAACTTTTAATCCATATCTTACGCCGGTCTCATAGTCTTCAACGCCGTGACCGGGTGACGTATGAACGCAGCCCGAGCCAGTCTCAAGCTCGACATAATCCGCAAGCACGACTAATAATTCTTTATTATCATAGAACGGGTGCATAGGCTTCTGCCTTTCAAGCTCCGCGCCTTTCACAATAAATAACGCATCGCTTAAATTCAAGCCGGTCGCACTGCAAACCTGTTCTTTCAACGCCGCCGCAAATATATAAACTTTATTTAAATCATTTAAATCCTGATACGCGCCGTAGTCATAATTAGGATGGACTGCAACGGCAGCACTGGACGGCAGCGTCCACGGCGTCGTTGTCCATATCACTATATAAACGTCTTTGCCTTTTAAACTTGCAAATTTATCTGCAATTTTCGGCATGGGATAAGCGACATACACCGACGGAGATTTCTCATCCCAGTACTCGATCTCGCCGGCCGCCAATGCCGTCTGACAGTCAGTGCACCAGTACACTGGCTTTAAGCCTCTATAAATTAAATCCCGCTCTACCATGTCCGCGAACGCGTGCAATTCTAAATGCTCAAACTTCGGATCGAGCGTAACATACGGATGATCCCATTCGCCTAAAACTCCAAGGCGTTTAAATTCCTCACGCTGAACATCGAGATAATGCAGCGCGGTCTGCTTGCAGAGTTTGCGCAGCTCAATAGGATCGACGCCTGCTCCGAGTTTAGACAATCCGCCCTCTTTTAAAGCACGCAGCTCAATGGGCAGGCCGTGAGTATCCCATCCAGGCACATACGGCGCGTACTTGCCCGTCATATTTTTAAACTTGGGAATAAAATCTTTTAAAATTTTATTAAACGCTGTGCCGATATGAATATCGCCGTTAGCGTACGGCGGCCCGTCGTGCAGAATAAAATGATCGTGTTCGCAGCCGCAATCGCATTTATGCGCGTCAAGCGCCTTATGATAAATATCATGCTCATGCCAGAATTTTAAAAAGTCCGGCTCCCGCACGGCCAAGTTTGCCCTCATCGGAAATTTCGTGACGGGCAAGTTCAGCGTGTCCTTATAGTCTTGCATAATAAAAACTCATGCCTCCAATTAAAATTAAATTAAAAATTTATTAAAATTTATAAATTTGCAAAAATTTAACTCATAAATTATAATATTATACACGCTGTAGAATTTTTTCAGCACGGGCGGACATAGCTCAGTTGGTAGAGCATCAGCTTCCCAAGCTGAGGGTCGCGGGTTCGAACCCCGTTGTCCGCTCCAGTTAGAAATTTATAATTCCATTAAATAAAATAAATACTCACAGCGAATTTATAATTTACATCTATGACTTTAGCTTACCGCTTGCTAAAAACTAATAAAATTTTTTCAAAAAGTTGGTTATGGCTTTTAGTTAAGCCTGACGGTAAAAAATATTGGCGGCTGCGTTATTGGGTAGGCGATAAAGAGCGTAAAATTTCTTTAGGCGTTTATCCGACCGTTGGCTTAAAAGATGCAAGAATAAAGCGCGATGAATTATTTAAAATTCGCGATAAAGGCGATGATCCAGCCGAGACTTTGAATGCTAAAAAAATGCACAGGATTTGTCTTTTGAGAATATAGCCCGTGAATGGATTGATAAACAGCTTAAAGGTATTACGACGAAGAGACATGTCCGAGCCGTTACTAATCGTCTTAGAGACTATCGTCAAACTAAATTAATAAAAGTGCAATACATCTTAGAGGATGCCGTCAAAAATAAAGAAAACGTGTATAATTATAAAAAATCTTAAGCAATGATAAAAGGGCGGTAAAACATAAATAGTACACCAGCTTATAGAAGACATGATATCTCGGATAAGGCATGGAAAATAATTGAGCTGCATCTGCCGGGTCGTAAAGGGGCAACGTGGCGGCCAGCGCGTGATAATCGTAAGTTTATAAATGCTGTTTTCTGGATACTCCGGATAGGGGCGTCATGGCGGGATTTACCGCCGGATTACGGAGACTGGAAGAATACCAACAGGCGATTTTGCCGGTGGCGTGACAGAGGGGTATGGGCAAGGTTATTTGAACCGCTTGCCGCTGAACATGGATACAAATGGCTAGTGATAGATACAACATTAGTAAAAGTACATCCGCATGCAGCCGGAGTCGCTGGCGGCAATCAGGCGATGGGACGTACAAAAGGTGGCTAAATACGAAGATACATATGGCAGTGGATGCAGCCGGTAAGCCTGTGCATTTTATTGTTACCAGCGGCACTGTAACCGACTGCAGCCAGGCAAAAGATTTGATAAAAGATACAGGGGCGAAATATTTACTTGCGGATCGCGGTTATGATACAAATGAAATTATAGAAGCAGCGCAAAATGCGGGGATGGAAGTAATAATACCGCCGAAGATAAACAGAAAAGTATTGCTTGAATATGATAAAAATGCATATAAATTACGTCATATAATAGAAAATACGTTTTTGAAGCTGAAACAATGGCGTGGGATAGCTGCAAGATATATTAAAAATCTGCAATCAATGATAGCTACTATACAAATTCGCTGTATTGCTTTGTGTATTAATTATCTTTGACGACACCATCTAGAACATTTTTGGCATTGGCTCAAGAAAAAAGTATGCGATTTATTAAGATTTTTAAAAAATCTTGATGAGGTAATCCTTCGCATTTTTTCAAGTACTTTAACTATACCCATTCCACAGATCCCCCAATTCAAGCGGGGGAGTGCAGCACGACTGGCTTATTTCCCGCAATTTAGCAACCACCGTATTTTTTTATTTTTCCTCAGCCAGTCCGTCAAGATAATCAGCCCACCACGGCATAATTTAAACGCGATCACTCAGATACTCCGCCCTGTTATACGCAGCTCGAACTTAGTTGCTGTCTAAGTGCGAGAGTTGGCGCTCAATTACATCGCTGTTAAAGCCGTGCTCGTTTGCGATAGTCGAGAACATTGCCCTAAAACGTGGTATGTTATAACTTCATTGCTAAACCCTAAGGGCCGCAGTGCAAGCCGAAGCGTTCCGTCGAACACCGGCAGCTTGTCGCTCTGTATTGACGGAAAAATATATTTGCTGCTGCCCGTGCAGCTATATAATTCATTCAGAATTTCAAGAGCCTTATGCGACAACAGCAAGATATACTCACACCTTGCTTTCATTTTCTCAGCCGGTATGCGCCAGATTTTTTATCAAAGTCAACTTCACCCCGCTCAGCCATTCTAACTTCGCCCGGTCGGCAGAACGTGTAAATACTAAACAGCATAGCCGACCGCGTTATTATATACGGGTAAAGTCTCATGCTTCGCATCAGCAGCCCTATCTGCTCCGGCTCAAATATCGCGGCCATGTGCTTATGCTTAATAGTCTTCAATGCGCCCTTGAGCGATACAGTTGGGTCAATATCACAATATCCTGCGGCTATAGCAAATCTGAATATTTGCCCGATAATAATCCTCACGCGGTCAACGGTATCACCTAAGCCTTTATTTTCAATATCTCGCAGCAGCGCTAAAATTTACGGCGTTTTAATATCTTCAATCGGCCTATACCCGAGCTTCGGCATAATATAATCCTTCAGCCTTAAATTAATTCCCTTTAAATAAGCTTTAGATTTATCACACATCCTGACGCTCAGCCACTCGCTTGTGATCTCGCCGATCTGCTCGCCCTTGCCGCGCCGCTGCTGAAGCTCATCGCGCTTAATCCGTGTCTCTTTCAGCGATATATCCGGATAAGTCCCAAGTGATAATTAACGCTACTTTTTATTCTCGAAAAATCTAAATATAAAATATTTCCTGCCGACCGCGCTCATCCCTGAGCATATTTTTTATCACGCGGCTTTAAACTTTTAATTTTAAGCTCTGTCAATATAGTCTACCGCTACCTTTGTTATGTATTTTGCGGAAGCATTAAAGGCATTTTTAGCCTTTCTACAAACAATCCACGGTTTTTAATTTGATAAAATTTCTCAGCTTTAATCAGAAAAATAAAAGCGGTTATAATGCAGTGTTTTCAGAACTCCGCGTATTAATTTAAAATTCGTTGAAAAAAGAATGGTGCGGAGGGGGAGAATCGAACTCCCACAGCTTTGCAGCCACAAGATCCTTAGTCTTGCGCGTCTACCAATTCCGCCACCCCCGCAGGGCAACAACGTAAATAATTATACGCAAAAAAATTTTTCCGTCAAGCTTTAAATTAAAAATTAAATTTAATTTAATAAATTTATTACAGCCTTGGCTGCGCTCTCTATGCTGACACGGGTAGTATTAACGCATATATCATAGTTAGACTTATCGCCCCAGTCCTGACCGGTATAAAATTCATAATATTTAGCGCGATTTTTATTTATATCTATTATATGCTGCTTTAATTCTTTATCGCTCATGGCCTGCGCATCTTTGTCATCAAGATTAATATTCGCGCGGCATCTGGCTATCTTGCTCTCCATGTCTGAATATACAAAAATTCTTAACGGCTTAAGCTCGCGCAAAATATAATCAGCGCAGCGGCCCACTATGACGCAGTCAGACTTTTGCGCCATCTCTTGAATAATTTTATGCTGCTCTTGATAAATGGCTTGGCCTTGATCCCACACTGGATTTATCACCGGATAAAAGCTGAAGCTCCGACCGATATGAATAGGAAAGGCAGCTATCGGCCTGCGCTCCATGATCTTCTGCACGTACTCTTCGGACAGCGCAGTGCGCTTCGCTATCTCGGCTATAATCTCACGGTCATAATACGCAGCTTGTAACAACTCGGCGAGTTTACGCCCGAACTCACGGCCGCCGCTGCCGAACTCACGCCCTATAGTAATTATTTTATTCACTGCAAATCGCCCCTGATTTTTAATTTTTTTAAAATTTATAAATATTATAACGCCTTACGAGCTTAGGGCTTGCAAAAATTTTTAGACATAAATATAATATTTAAATTCTAAATACTCAAAGGGGGCTTTCGTTATGGAAAAGTCTATTGACAAGAAGGGTATGCCGCTGGCAACTCAAATTTTTATAGCGTTAGTGCTTGGCATAATAGCAGGCGTCGCTATGACCGGCCAAGTTCAGTTTGTGAACGGCTACATTAAGCCATTCGGGACGATATTTTTGAATTTAATTAAATGGGTTGTCACGCCCTTAGTCTTCTTCTCGATCATGGCGGGCGTAATCTCAATGAAGGACATCCGCAAGGTCGGTTCAGTCGGTGTAAAGACGATTATCTATTATCTATGCACGACTGCAATAGCAATTACTATCGGCCTTATACTTGCCAACTCGTTAAAACACGTCTTCCCTGTGCTGCAAACAACCGACTTAGCCTACAAAGCCTCTAAGTCCGCTAACTTCATGGATACTTTAGTCGGAATTTTCCCGTCGAACTTCTTTGCGCCGTTCGTCAACGCGAACATGCTGCAGATTATAGTCGCGAGTTTATTTATCGGCTTTGCGCTGCTCATGGTCGGCAGTCAAAAGGCTGCAGAGTTTACAGCCGTCGAGACGCTTAACGATATATTCATGAAAGTAATGGAAATGATTATTAAGCTTTCGCCCATAGCCGTATTTTGCTTGATATGCCCTGTCGTAGCTGAGAACGGCCCTGCCGTCTTAGGCTCGCTCGCAAAAGTTTTATTAGTCGCATATATAGGCTATATTCTGCATTCTATAATCGTCTATTCGTTCTCAGTGAAAATTTTCGCAGGCCTCAGCCCGATTAAATTCTTTAAAGGCATGTTCCCAGCTATTGCCTTTGCATTCTCGTCGGCATCGTCAGTCGGCACGCTGCCGATCAACATGGACTGTGCAGAAAGTTTAGGTGCTGATAAAGACATAACAAGCTTTGTATTGCCGTTAGGCGCAACGGTCAACATGGACGGCACTGCAATTTATCAGGGCGTCTGCGCAGTATTTATAGCATCATGCTTCGGCATAGAACTTAGCCTTTCACAAATGCTTACGGTAGTCTTAACGGCAACGCTTGCATCCATAGGCACTGCCGGAGTGCCCGGCGCCGGCATGGTCATGCTCGCTATGGTGCTGCAGTCAGTTAATTTACCGGTTGAAGGCATCGCACTGGTCGCAGGCGTCGACCGCATATTCGACATGGGCCGCACAGTCGTAAATATCACCGGCGACTCAGCCTGCGCAGTCGTAGTCTCTGCTATCGAGCGCAAGAAATAAATTTAAAATTTTAAAATTAATTTAATTTAAAATAAAAGCTGCCTCTTGATTAACGAGGCAGCTTATTTTTTTATTTTATTAATTATAATTTTCCGTTAAAAAATTTCGGCAATATATCATCAAGCTCTTCAAAGCTGTATTCGCCGACCGTCTGACCGTCCCTAAACAGCACTGCGCCTTTCACAGTGCCTGCTAAGCCAAGCTTTGCGTGCTTGGCCTCTTTAGGGCCGTTCACCTCGCAGCCCATCACTGCAACAGAAATTCCTTCAGGCAAGTTATGCGTCAAAGGCTCTACAAGCTTAACAAGCTTCATTACGTCAGCGCGTCTCCGGCCGCAGGTCGGACATGATATTAAATTTACGCCGTGCTGTCTTAACTCGAGAGCTTTTAAAATTTCATAGCCGACTTTAACCTCTCGCTCCGGCTCGTCAGTCAACGACACGCGTATAGTGTCGCCTATGCCTTGTGATAAAAGTGCAGCAATGCCTGCCGTGCTTTTTACTATTCCGCCGTCGCCCGGGCCGGCCTCAGTCAAGCCTATGTGCATCACAAACTCAGGATAATAATTATTAATCATTACATTTGCCCTGACGCACTCAGGCACAGACGAAGACTTAGCCGACAAGATTAAATTTTCAAATTTATTATTTAATAATAACTCAGCTTGCTCGCGTACAGCTAAAAATAACGCCTTTGCTCTATCGCCCTTTGCCTCTTCAAGCTGCCTTTCAGATACAGAGCCGCCGTTAGCGCCGATTCTAATCACTGCGCCTAAGTCCTTTGCCATAGCTATTACATCATTTAAGCGATTTAGCGGCATGTTGCCCGGGTTAATGCGGATGGCCTTGCAGCCGGCCTGCATCGCTAAAATTGCAAGATTGGGGTCAAAGTGTATATCGGCCATTAAAGTTAATTTAGCGCGATTAACTAAATATTTTAAATCTTCGTATAAATCAGCTCTGGGCAATGCGACGCGGGCAAGCTCGCAGCCGCAGTTTAATAAACTTTCGCACTGAGCGACGCACGCATCACGGTCATTCAGCCGCGTCTTTAACATGCTCTCAACTCGAACCGGCTGCCCTGCACCGATAACTAAATTATTTATTTTTACACTGCGTTTCATGATTTTTAATTTTTATATTTAAATTTAATGCGTAGCAAAAATATTATAGACGTCATGGAACGTGATAAATATCATGAGCGATATTAAAATCACAAAGCCTGCCGCGTGAATATAATTCTCGATCCGGTCGGGCAAGCGCCGTCTAAATATCATCTCTAATAATACAAATAAAATTCTGCCGCCGTCCAAGGCCGGAATTGGGAATAAATTCATCAAGCCTAAATTTAAGCTTATTAAGCTAATAAAAGTTATGAATGCCCACAGGCCGCCGCGCATTGCATGGCCTGACATCGACGCTATGCCGACCGGCCCTGTCACCTCGACCTCCTGCCGTCTTAATATAAAGTCAAGTATTCCTCTAATCATCATGACAGTCATGCGGTAAATATATCTTGTTGAACTCGCAAGAGCATTTATAAAATTATAACGCTTATGGCTCGGCGAGATGCCAAGCATAGGCCGCCCGTATTCTTTATTAAAATCTATTACAACATTTAACTCTAATACTTTATCACCGCGCAAAATTTTTAACTTCACCGGCTCGCCCTTCGCGCCCTCGTCGCGCAGTGCCTGCGACATCTCAGGCCACCGCGTAAATTCTTTGCCGTTCACTGCCTGCACAACATCGCCGACTTGAATTTTTGCAATTTCAGCCGGAAAGCCAGGCATAATCTCGCCTATGCGCGTGCTATCCATGTCCAGCACGCCGTAAAAACTTAAAAACAGCGCCATTAATACTAAGGCCAGAATAATATTAAATAACGACCCGTTTAATAAAATCAAAAATCTCTTCCAAGCCGGCTGCTCGTTAAAGCCCTTGCCTGCTATCACAACTTCATCGTCAAGGTCCTCGCCCATTCCGGCAATTCTGCAAAAGCCGCCGATCGGCAGCGCTCTTATCGACCAAGTCATCGTAGACCCGTCTGGCTTCTCTTTAACCCATTGCTTTAACGCAGGCCCCATCCCAAATGCATATTCATGAACCTGAACGCCTAAGACTTTAGCCGTGATATAATGCCCGTACTCATGAATTACAACGCAAACTGCTATTACTATGATAAAAGCTATCACGCTTATTAACATTTATTAAACTGCTCTCCTTAAATAAAATTTAAATTTTCATTATTATAAAATAAATTGCCCTTTAATGCCGTAACGCACTAAAGGGCAATTTTTAAATTTAAATAATTTATTTTATTATTAAATACTCAAGGCCGGATCGGGCGAAAAATTTTTACTTAAGCTCTGTGACCTGTCAAAATTATTTTTGCCGGCCATCGCGATCATAACTGCATTATCAGTGCAGCGCGAAAATTTCGGCAAATAAGCTTTAACGCCCCGTAAATTTTTTAACGCACTGCGCAGCGCGCTATTCGCTGCGACACCGCCGGACACCGCAATATTTTTAATTCCGGTTAATTTAACAGCAAGTTTCACTTTCGCAGCTAACGCCTCAGTGACTGCCCTTTGAAACGACGCGCATAGATCGCACATGATTTTATCATCAAGCTCTATATTATCCGCCTGCAATTTCTTAACGCGCCATAACAAAGCCGTTTTTAATCCGCTAAAGCTAAATTCTATCTCGCGCGTATTCTTCAACGGCACTGGAAAGTCAAAAGCTTTATTATCGCCTTGAGCTGCCAACTTATCTATCTCGGGGCCGCCCGGGTAAGGCAAGCCTAATACACGCGCGGCCTTGTCATAAGCTTCACCGGCTGCGTCGTCCCGCGTCTCACCAAGTAATTTATATTCACCAAAATTTTTTACTAATATAATCTGCGTGTGGCCGCCGGACACTATCAGCGAAAGAAACGGCGGCACAAGCTCATCAAGTTTTAAATCGACTAACGGCGCGAACATGTGACCTTCTAAGTGATTGACACCTATAATATTTACATTCCAAGCCTGAGCTAACGCCCGCGCAGTCATCACACCGACCATAAGCGACCCCATCAGCCCCGGGCCGCGCGTCACCGCAATTAAATTTAAATCACGCCCTGTTATATTCGCCCGGTTCAACGCCGCATTAACTAACGGCAAAATATTTTCAAGATGCTTGCGGGCTGCGAACTCCGGCACTACTCCGCCGAAGCCTGCATGATCTTTAATCTGACTTGATAACAGCTCAGCTAAAATTTCACGCTCGCCGCGCAATACAGCTACGCCCGTATCATCGCAGCTCGTCTCTATGCCTAACGTCAAAAAATCTTTATTCATAATTTATATTATTTTTTAGGCAAGTGCAAAATTACGCTGTCAACGCCCAAAGAAATTTTTACATCTTTATTAGGCTTAAATATTTTGCTCGGCACGGCAAGATATACAATCGACTGCGTCCCTGAATTTAATTCGCCGTCTCTGTAGTCTTTCTTGCCGCTCAAAATATTATCGCTGCCTATCGCATAATCCTCAAATTTAAAATCGCTGACATTAAAATTCCAATTCTTGACGGCCTTGTAATTAACAGCTATCACATCGCAGTTCTTCATTTTCTTTTTAGTCTCGGCATTCGACGAGTAATAAAAATTCAAGCCGCGTACTACCCACTCGTCGCATTCTTTATTCTTTTCAAGCGTCCTTAATAAACTTCTTGGAAGCCATGTTATCGACGCATTGCCCCGCGCATTCAGCACAAGCTTATCAAGAAACTGCGCATCCGCCCACAGCACCGCGCTGCGCTCATCAATAATTTTCTTCCAGACCTTAATATTATTATCAGCAAACGCAATGCCAGCTGCAAGCAGCACTAACATAAAGCTTAATAAACTTAATAAAATTTTCTTCAAGTTCAGCACAACCCCTTTTTATTTAATGTTAAATTATTATAATTTTTTTTAAACTTAAGCTCAAGGCACGCGCTTAAGCTTAAGCATAAATAAAAGCCATGCTGAGCCGAAAATTTTTCAGCCCAGCATGGCTTATTTTTTAATTTAATTTATAAAAATATAAAAATTTTACTTGCTTGCTAAGTACTCGTTCATGCTGGCGGCGGCGCGTCTGCCCTCGCCCATTGCAAGTATGACAGTCGCTGCGCCGAGTACTATATCGCCGCCTGCCCATACTCTGGCGATGCTCGTCTTTTGATTTTCATCTACTATGATATTGCCGCGCTTGGTCACGTCAAGCCCCTTGGTCGTCTGAGCCATTAACGGGTTGCTCTCGTTGCCGAGCGCTATAATTGCCGCGTCGATCTCTAATATATGCTCGGTGCCGGGCTTGGCCACTGGCTTACGTCTGCCGGACTCGTCAGGCTCGCCGAGTTCGTAGCTTAACAGCTCAACGCCGGTCAATACGCCCTTGTCATTGCCGATAAAGCGCGTCGGATTTTCTAAGAAGTGGAAGTCAACGCCCTCTTCGATAGCGTGCGCTACCTCTTCAGCTCTGGCAGGCATCTCGGCTCTTGTGCGGCGATACACGCAATAGACTTTCTCTGCGCCAAATCTTAATGCCATTCTTGCGCCGTCCATTGCGACGTTGCCGCCGCCGAACACTGCCACGCGCTTGGCCGGATATAACGGCGTGTCTGCGTGCTCTACATCATAGGCCTTCATTAAGTTAGCGCGGGTTAAATACTCATTGGCACTGAACACACCGATTAAATTTTCGCCCTCGATGCCTAAGAACTTAGGCAGACCTGCGCCCGTGCCGATAAATGCCGCATCATAGCCTTCACGGTCTAATAACTGCTCAAGCGTTTCAGTGCGGCCGACTAAGAAGCTTGTTTTAAATTTAACGCCCATCTTCTTTAAGTTCTCGACCTCTTTTGCAACTATCTCTTTGGGAAGTCTGAACTCGGGGATGCCATAGACCATGACGCCGCCGGTCTTCTGGAACGCCTCGAAGACTGTGACATCGTGGCCTGCACGTCTGGTGTCAGCGGCAACCGTGAGGCCGGCAGGGCCTGAGCCGATGACTGCAACGCGCTTGCCCGTCTCAGCTGCAGGCTGCGGCACTGTAATTTTATTATTATTGCGTTCCCAGTCGGCGACAAAGCGCTCAAGTCTGCCGATTGCAACGGCCTTCTCAGGCGACTTTAACATCTTGCCGACGGTGCAGTAGCTCTGGCACTGCTTCTCCTGCGGACATACGCGGCCGCAGATTGCCGGTAATAAATTCGTGCCTTTAATCGTATCGACTGCTGCTTTGAAATCGCCTTTCTGGATATGCTCAATAAATTCAGGAATATGTACGCTGACGGGGCAGCCCTTCATGCAGGGTGCGCCCTTGCAGCTTAAGCAGCGTTCGGCCTCGACTCTGGCCTGCGCCTCTGTATAGCCCAGTGCGACTTCTCCCATCTCACGAGCTCGCTTTATGGGGTCGCGTGACGGCATCTCCTGCGCAGGAATTGCCGCCCTGTCTTTAGGCGTTAACGCCTTGCCCTCAAGTTCGCCCTTAAGCTTTACGGCCTCTTCGTTTAACATTTCAGTTGTCTTATGCATAATTCTCTTCACCTCTTGTTACTTATCACTAACACTAATTCAGGCCGATGCGGCACTTGTGGTCGCGCTCTTTTGCTTTCTGATAGTCGGCTTGCTCGCGCGGTTTGAATGAGGCCATGCGCTTCATCATGTTGTCAAAGTCAACTTTATAGCCGTCGAATTCAGGGCCGTCAACGCAGACGAATTTTGTCTCGCCGCCGACTGTGACGCGGCAGCAGCCGCACATGCCCGTACCGTCGATCATAATAGTATTTAAGCTTGTCGTAATCGGAATGTTAAACGGTCTTGCGGTCTCGACGCAGAACTTCATCATGATGCCGGGGCCTATCGAGACTATTTCGCGGGCCGCCGGATTTAATTTCTCGCATAATTCTTTTAACGGCTCGGTGACAAGACCCTTACGGCCGTAAGTTCCGTCATCAGTTACGATTATTAACTCGTCTGAATTGGCGCGCATCTCTTCTTCTAATATTAATAAATTCTTGCTCCGCGCGCCGATGATAGTTATAACGTGATTGCCTATAGCATGATTTGCCTGAACGATTGGGAACAACGGAGCGACGCCGATGCCGCCGCCTACGCAGATAACAGTGCCGGGCTTGCCGTCAGCCTCTGTAAATTTCTCAATGTGCGTTGGCCTGCCCAGCGGCCCGACTATGACCGGTATCTCATCGCCGACTTCAAAATCATTTGCAAGCTTGAAAGTCGATGCGCCGACTGTCTGGAAGACTATCGCGATCCAGCCTTCTTCGGCGTTAGCATCTGCTATTGTTAATGGCACGCGTTCGCCGTAGTTATCGTCGATCTGGAAGATAATGAACTGGCCGGCCTTACGGTTACGCGCGATCTCCGGCGCTGTGACCTTGAAATAAAAGACGTCCTGCCCTCTCTCAACGTCGTTCGAGAGGCGGCGCTTCTCTAAAATCTTGTGCAAAAAAATTCCTCCCTCAAATTGAAAATAAAATTTTAAAAAAAATTTTAGTCACGCTAAATAATAATTCATTTATTTTTAAAAAACAACGTTAAATTATAATTATAACTTTGCAAAATCAGTTATGATATAATGCTTTAGATTTTTTGTTAATCAAAATTAATTTCAGGAGAATTTATAGACTTGGATTTTAAAGATTATTTTATACGCGATGAGCTGCTAAAGGCGCTGGATGAAAAAAATTTCACAGAGCCTACGCCGGTGCAGCATAAAGTTCTGGCAGTTAAATATTTTAATCAAGACATGATAGTTCGGGCGAAGACCGGCTCGGGTAAGACGCTTGCGTTTTTATTGCCGTTATTGCAGGACGTGAAGATTAAAGAGCGTGAGCCTGAGATATTAATTTTAGCGCCGACGCGGGAGCTTGCGCAGCAGACAGCGCACGAGGCCGAGTGGCTGACGCAGTACATGCACATAAATATAGCTTCGCTTGTCGGCGGCATGGACATAGTTGCGCAATTAAAAGATTTAAAGCGCGGCGCTGCTGTGATAGCAGGAACTCCCGGGCGAGTGCGAGATCACTTGGAACGCGGGACTCTCAAAGCTGATAATATTAAATGCGTTGTGCTTGACGAGGGCGACTTGATGCTTGACATGGGATTTCGCGATGAACTCGAGGCGATATTAAACGCCTTGCCTGCCAGCGCAAATAAATGGCTGTTCTCAGCGACCATGCCGGATGAAGTTAAAAATTTAGCTAATAATTATTTACACGAGCCATTAATTTTATCGCTTGCTGAAGAGGGCGAGCAGCACGAAGATATTCTGCATAGAGTTTACATGATACCGTCGGGCCGTCACTTCGAGGGCTTAGTGAATATATTAATCTGGGAACACCCGTCAAGAAGCTTAGTATTTTGCCATACTAAAATGGAATCTATAGACATTGCGCAAAAATTACAGGATGCTGGGTTCAGTGCGGCGGCATTGCAGGGCGATATGACGCAGAGTGAGCGCAACGCAGTTTTAGCATCGTTTAAATCAGGCTCTGTGCCGTGCTTAGTTGCGACTAACGTTGCAGCAAGAGGTCTTGATGTTGAGGGCGTGTCGCATGTAGTGCAGCTTGGTTTGCCTGATGACAAAGAGACGTTTGTGCATCGCAGCGGCAGGACTGGCAGAGCTGGCAACGAGGGCGTTAATTTAATTTTATTGTCGCCTGTCGAGGCAGGGAAGTTTAAGGCGATGCTGCGTGAGACTAAGATGAAGGTCGAGTGGCTGGACGTGCCGGACATTCACAGCCTGCACGCGGTGCAGCGCGATATTACTGAACAAAATTTATTGTCAGCGCCGGTTGACGAGAATTTTAAAGAATGCTTGGACTGGAGCGAGGAATTATTATCGCGGGCCGAGCCGAAAATTTTAGTTGCGAAATTATTGGCGTATTTAATTGCGAAGTCGTCTAAAGGTTATAGTTTGAATAGAGAACTTGATAAAGAGCGTGAGCGGCGCAGCGGCAGAAAGTCAGGCACTGCAAAGATTAATCAGGCTAATACTAAGAAGCAGGCGAGGCCGAAGGGCGTTATAGTTAAATTAAATAGCTT